>JANWXG010000166.1 GCA_025057335.1 bacterium
CGCCCAGGGAGAGGGAGGAAGGTAACCTCGACCTCTGCGCCGACCGGCGCAGGCGGTTCACACTCCTCACTCGGGGCACTGTATCTCAGAAAACTCTAACGCTTCCTTGAGCCGTTGCAGGGCGGCTTCTAGCGCTGCCGGGGCGCAGGTCGAACGCCACACTATCGCTCCGTACCGGTCTATCGCAAACAGGCAAGCAGACCGCTCTGGGCACTCGTATCTGCGAAAGGTGTTACCATCGGTGTCTATCAGGACGACAAGATGCGAGGTGTTCACAGGTACCGGCTCGCGCATGATCACTAATAGCGCGATGCCCGCTCGGATGAAATCGGGCAGTATCTTGGTCAAGCTACCTATCAGGGGAGACGGGTCTGCCAGCGACGGCACGAACACCAAGCCGACCGGCTGTCGATGGCGAAAGGTGTGTAGAGCCACTGGCGTACCCTCGTGTGCAGAAGGCAGCGTAAACGGAGGTGCCAGCACCTCTTCGATGTCGCCGATAGTCCGCAGCTTTGGCATCATGGCGAGAGCGCCTGCCTTTCGCCCAGGGTGACAGAAAGGCGTAAGCGCTGGCTGCCACGCAGAATCTCTACCTGTATCCTGTCGCCGGGCTTCAGACGACGCAACAGGCTGGTGACGTCAGCGGCACGGCGTACGGGGACGTTGTTCAGCGAAAGGATGACGTCGCCCAGCCGAATGCCCGCTCTTGCTGCAGGACTGTTAGGCACCACGCGCACGACCTCTGCGCCTTCCACACCATCGCGGTCTGCTGGCATGACGCCGAGGAAGGGACGACGCAACCTGCCTGCTCGCATCTCATCCAGCACTGCCTTTACATCATTGATGGGTACTGCCAGAGCGCCGCCAGTAGTGCCCAGCAGCGACATCTCCAACGAGGTGCCTAGCATCGGCAAGGCAGTCCCAAAGCGTCGGTTCTCTTCGGTACTCGGCGGGCGAAACAACGTTCCCGGGGCGATGCTTGCGACAATCACCCCAATCACCTCGCCACGTGAGTTGACGACGGGCGCCCCGCTGCTGCCCGCACCTACCGCTCCAGAAATCTGAATCAGGTTAGAAAGGAACTGCTGCTGGCCGATAACGCCTGTGCGCTCCCTACCCGCCACCACGCACAGCGCCAGCGACCGTTCGTAGCCGCCAATAGTGCCCATGCAGACCACCAGGCTGCCCTGCTCGACCCTATCCGAGTCGCCCAGGGGAAGAGGGGGCAACGTGGTGCGAGGGATTTTGACTAGGGCAAGGTTCGTGACATCGTCGACGTTCACCACCCGACCTGTGACCCTGCCGCCTGTAGCGAGGCGCACTGTGCAGGTTTCCGCCCCACGCACGACGTCTGCACTGGTGATGACTGATTCCGCATCGATGAGGAACCCGCTGCCCTTGCGCGTGATAGGGTTGGGCAGATTGATAATACGCAGAGCCTCCAGCCAGCGGCGCGTGGCTTCGTTCTCCGGTCGGGCCCAGAATGCGGAGCCTGGAGGAGCTAAAGCCCCTCCCTCCACAGATACCACTGCACTCTGTACCCTTCGCGCCAGCGTGCTAATCTCGCGCTCCAACGACTCTAGCACGCTCTGAGCGGAAGCGGTGCTCGTGACGCCTAAGAGAAGAGACAGTAGAGTTGGCAACCATCGCATGGTTTCGTCTCTCCCCTCACTCTATAGTGCCCGCTGCCGCAGCGTAGGCTGGTTGTAGCACATATGCTTCGGGTATCTCCCCTGATGGAGAAGGAGAGGCTTCCACCAGCACAGGTTGCACTGGTGGGTCTGGTGCTGGAGATGCCTGCACTACGGTTTCCTGCCCCGTTGTGGGGACGGGCGTGCGCTCTGGCTGTGTTGCCACAACGATGCGCTTCAATGGCGGAGACAACGAAGGCGCAGGACGTGGAGCAGGAGCAGGTCTGTTTCGCCCTGCGGCGTCAAGTGGGCGAGACAGCTGCTGGACACTACCCTTCGCGCGAGCAGGTGTCGTTGCAGCAACAGGCTTTTTTTCTGGCTGCCTTGCCTCTGGCTGCGTAGTGGTGACGGCGTCCTGTGCTACTCTGGCGGGCACGTCCTCCTCGTGCACGGTTAGGGAACCCTTTTGCCATAGCAGGAAACCTAGCAGGACCACTGCAGCGATGCTTACAGTAGCCGCTATCCTCTGCCACGCTACTGGTCGGCTGCTAGTCCCTACGCGGACTTCTAGCGGACGCCACCCTGCAGGCGGCGCCTGGGGAAGGAGCCGAGCATACTCGCGCACTGCTTCGCGCGTGCGACGATAGACCCTCTGCTGCTGCTGACAGTGTGCGCACACCTGCAGGTGACGACACACCCACGCGGGCAGTTGACGTTCTATATCATCTTCCCCTAGGGCGAGGTAGTACTCTACCCATCGGCACAGAAGCCACCTCATCGTGATCCCCCCAGTAGCACTTCCAGTCGCTGTTTAAGGAGACGACGGGCACGGAAAAGACGCAGCTTCACGCTGCCAACGCTACATCCCAGTGCCTGCGCCATTTCCGAGTAGTCCATTCCTTCCATATCTCGCAACACAATTACCGCGCGATGATGCGGAGGGAGCGCCTCTATCGCTTTGCGTACGGTCTCTCGCAGCTCATTGCGTTCTGCTGCGGCATGCGGGTCGATATCAGCATATCCTCCACCTACATCCCAATCCAGAGACAACTCGGGATGCGCCTTCTTGCGCTTAACGTGGTCTATGGCCAAGTGCACACCAATTCGCACGAGCCAGGTGCGCAGTTGCGACTCGCCGCGAAAGCTGTTCAGCGCGCGGTAGGCACGTAAGAAGGCTTCCTGCGTTAGGTCTTCCGCGTCCTGTGGGTTGCCGACGACGCCCAGAATACTGCGAAACACAGCGCTCCGATGCTGCTCCCACAGCGCGCCGAACGCCTCCATATCTCCCGCCCGGCAGCGTTCAATCAGCTGCTGCTCGCCCTCTACACAGGGATGCTCGCTGGTCGCCACACGCCACTCCCAAACTCGCGCGTCCATCGCGTCGCTCCTTGTCTATTTCGGTGCGAGCACCTTAGGCTCCCCCTCGCGCCAACCCACACTGCGGAGAGACAGCGGGTGCCCGCACCAGGGTGAATCTGTCCAGTAGGCGGGCTCCACCACGCAGCGACGGGGTGAACATCCCAGCGCGAGACTGCCTCGCCTCGCTCGCACGTCCTCCTGCTTCCTCCATCAAAATAGACGAATGACCTCCCACTCTGTTATCATAATAGGCATGAGTGCAGTGGTCACGCTCCTCACCGATTTCGGTCTGGAAGACACCTACGTCGGGGTCATGAGAGGGGTGATTGCCTCCCTCTGCCCTGAAGCGATAGTCATCGACCTGACGCACCAGGTACCCCCGCAAGATATCGCCACAGGCGCTTTCCTGCTAGACATATCGGTGGACTACTTTCCCGAAGGCGCAATACATGTCGCCGTGGTAGACCCGGGCGTGGGTACAGCACGCAAGCCCGTTGCCCTGCGTACCTCGCGGGCGTTCTTCGTCGGTCCAGACAACGGCATCTTCACGCTCGTGTTACAGCGGTGGAAACTACTGCAGGCGGTGTGTCTGGACAACCCTCGCTACCATCTGTCTGAGGTGAGCGCCACGTTTCACGGGCGGGATATCTTCGCGCCTGTCGCGGCGCATCTCGCGCGAGGAACCTCGCTGGAAGAACTGGGCTCTCCCATCACTCGTTTACAACGCCTACCGTTGCCGCGCATTCGCGTGGACTGGCAAGGCATCCGTGCTACCATCGTGCATATCGACCGCTTCGGCAACGCCATCACCAACCTCACGCGAGCGGACTACGAGACCTGGCGCAATCGCTGGGGGGTAGAGGAGCCTGTAGTGGAGGTGGCTGCGAAAACGCAGGTGGAAATATGCCGTACCTATGCCGACGTGCCTCGCGGGCAACCGCTGGCGTTGTTCGGCAGCAGCGGTCGGCTGGAGGTAGCGGTGAACGGCGGCAACGCAGCGCAGACGTTCCTTCTGCGCCGCGGTGACACGGTCAAGGTGCTAAGGCGCGAAACAACTCCGCCACCGCGCGTACAGAGGACGCTGGGCTTGGAGTAAGCCGGAAGAGGGCTTCCCTTGTACACAAAGGGAGAGATTTCCCCCTCTGCCTGACTACTCCACCCAAATCCGCGAGTCGTGGCGTATCTTTACGGTTTGTGCTTTGCCGCGCGCAGGGCGGTAACGGATGCTGGCAACATACCCTTCCGCTGTAGGTTGCAGGGTCAATGGCTCACAATCACGCAGTGTCTCCGCTTTCCAATCCAACTCCTGCAGGCTGCGTGCCCAGCGTTTGTGTCGCTCGTGGAACGCTTTCTGGGCGTAGTAGAGACGCACGAGTTCCATTCGCGCAGGATGCAGCGGGTCGGGACGAAAACGCGCCCTGCCCGGCGGGGCAGCACTGAACTGCACGTAACCCCACCGTTCGGGGCGATGCATGTCGATAGCGCCCTGCGGCGTCCATACCCAGTTATCCTCGGGCGTGTTGGGTACCTTCTCGTAGCGTCCCTCCACCACACGCACCAGCCACTCTACCCGCGAGAAGTTCACGCGCCACTGGTCTCCATCACGCGGAGGCACAGGACAGCGGGCGTACTCCGCTAGCGGCTTCCAAGGGATGGCTATCTCCACACTCCATCCCCTGTCGGTGTCGCGCGGGTCGTTCAGCGTGCCGTCGATATGCACTGCCGTCTTCAAGCCCGGGATGTCCCATTCACTGATGGCGAGACCACCGTCGCGGTAGGGCTTAGCTAACCGCAGGTCCCACACGGTGTTCAACGCATTGATTTCGATCTCATAATAGTCATGGTTGTCGCCGTCGGGGTCGATGAACACCTCGAAGTCGTTGTCCTGAAAGATAATCGCGTCTCTCTGGGTCAGAGTCGCCCAGACGTGGGGTTCCTCCATCTCTGCACCGATGTAGAAATACTGGTCGTCCCACAGCATCTTGGCGCGAGTGCGGAAGCGTGGGCGCGGGCGCACATCGCCCTCGATATCCACGAAGTCTTCTGTCCATGCAGCATCGCGCCAGGCGTCGTCGTCCAGCTTTCCGTCGATAACAATCGGCTTACGTGCGCGGTAACAGATGTAGTGCCTTGGATGGGTAACCGTCTCCCTTCGCATCTACCCTCTCCTCCTGTGCACTGCTACATGCTCCCTAGGCAAGGCGAAACTCGATGGGCTGAGTGGTGTTTTTCTGCACGTGGAACGAAAAGACCTGCTCCTCTCCACGATACCTCGCTTCTACCTGATAGTGTCCGAAAAAGCCTCGGAAACGGATGATGCCGTTTTCGTCCGTGCTGCCGCTGTGCCGCGTTCTCCACTCTTTGCCTATCAGGTGGCGCAGGCGTTCGTACGCGGGGTACGGACGGCTGTTCTCGTCCAGAAGCCCTCCCTCAGGGAGCCATATCTCGTCTCCTCGCAGCCCGAAGTAGATGATGCCTGCCACCTGGGGATGTCCGAACGCGGTGCGGTAAAATTCCTCCACCGCCTCCGCCTGGTGTTCTGGCGTCCATGTGCCGCGGCGATGGCCGCCGCGTATAGCCTTGCTGGGTGAGACGGGGTAGACCAGCTCTGTAAAATAGACAGACAACCCCAGTCGCGTGCCGAAGGTGTCACATGCCTGCCATATCTCTTGGGGCGAGGGCCAGTAAGTGGCTGTGCAGTCGTGAGCCTGAATGCCTACCGCGTGTAGTGGCACCTGCTTCTCCAGTAACATCTCGAGCAGACGAAGGAACCTTTCTCGGATGTCAGCGTCGGCAAAGAGGTCGTACTCGTTCACGAGCAAGCAGGCGTTGGGATGGGCTTCGTGTGCCCAGCGTAGACAGTCCGCCACGTATGGGAAGACCTTTGCCAACGGTTCGCGAAGGTCTTCAGGGCTGTCC
>JANWXG010000167.1 GCA_025057335.1 bacterium
CCCCTTCCTCGCGGAGACGCATGCCCGTAAGATGCGCTTGTTGCTGGAGCAGCTGGAAAACTATCAGAAGCAGGTGGCTGCTTCGCCGGGCACGGAGCAGTAACCTTTACACCGCCTTGGGCATCGTGATGGCGGGTGGCTTCAGGTACATTGGCACGAGGGTGAGCGGGTTGTCCTGATGCCCTTGTTGTAGGAGAGCGCAGGCGACTCTGGCTAGGGTCTCTGCACGGGGATACTGCACTGGCGCGAGGCAGACGGGATAGTCTGCTAATGCCTGTTGCAGGTCCACGGGGATGCTGCCTACCAGCACGATGTCGCCACCGATGAACGGCAGCAGGATGTCGTGCAGCGCCTGAGGGGTGTAGACTGCCCGTTCGGAGAGCGGCTGCGGCACCTCGAAACCGCCCTCATACACGCAGGCGTATACCTCTCCCTTGCGAGCGGGAATCACCGCGCACACCACCTGATGCGGGATGAAAGTATACTCCGCCGCAAGCAGGTCCAGACTACATACGCCCACAATCGGCTTGGCGTAGACCTGTGCGAAGGTTTTTGCGGTCATCACGCCGACGCGCGTACCTGTGAACGAGCCAGGTCCTAAGCCTACCGCGAAAGCGTCTACCTCGCTGATGCTCCACCCCGCCGTGTGCAGCACGTGGTCGATGAGCGGTATCAGGCGAGTGGAGAGCTGCATCCCGTGCGCGAAGGCGAGCGCCGCTGCTGTCTTGCCTGCCTGCACTGTTGCGACGCTGCAGATGTCAGCTGTTGTCTCTAAAGCCAGCAGCCGCAAGGCTCTCCTCCAGCTGTCGCCAGCGTTGAGTGTAGCGCGCGCCGTGCGCTGTCAGGGTAATGCGACGATGCTCGTCGGCGCCACCTTCTAGCAGCACCTCCAAGCGTTCTTCGGGGAGGGCGTCGGCGACCCGCTCCGCCCACTCGATGGCGAACACTCCTCCTCGCTCGAAGTACTCCTGCAGACCGAGGTCGGCTGCCTGCTCTGCTCCTTCCAGGCGGTAGGCGTCGGCGTGGAAGAAGGGCAGGCGCCCCCGATGCTCACGGATGAGGGTAAAGGTGGGGCTGAGCACAGGTTCCTCTACGCCCAGCCCGCGCGCGATGCCCTGCGCTAGGGTGGTCTTGCCCGAGCCCAGCTCCCCACGCAACCATACGACGTCGCCTGGCTGCAGCAGCTGGGCGAGAGTCGCTCCTAGCTGGCGCGTCTGTTCGGCGCTGTGGGTCTGCACAGTCAGGGATGCCACTGTTTGCTGCGCAGCGTTCAATCCTTCCAGTCCGCTATGAAGATGTTGGTTTCGCCAGGGCGCTTGCTGTTGCGGTTGGACGCCCAGATGAGCCTCTTGCCGTCACGCGAGAACATTGGGAAGCCATCGAACTCAGGCGTGTAGGTGATTCGCTTCAGTCCCGTGCCGTCTACGTTGATGAGGAACAGGTCGAACTCGCGCCCGCGTGGGTCATGGTGGTTGGACGAGAAGATGATGCGCTTGTTGTCGGGATGCATGAAGGGCGCGAAGTTCGCCCCGCCCAGACGGGTGACCTGTCGTTTGCCCGTGCCGTCTGAGCGCATCACCCACACCTCCAGGTTCATGGGACGGATGAGGCGCTCCCGGAGCAGCGTCTTATAGTCTTCTATCTCCTCTGGCGTTTTCGGGCGGTTGGCTCGCCACACGATGTACTTGCCGTCCCATGAGTAGAAGGGACCGCCGTCGTAGCCCAGCTCATTCGTCAGGCGCTTGACCTTGCCTGTGCGCAAGTCCATCTCGTACAGGTCTAGGTCGCCGTCGCGGTCGGAGGTGAACAGCACCTTCCTACCATCGGGCGAGAAGGAGGCTTCGGCGTTGTAGCCGTCGCCGTCGGTGAGGGCTTTGCGCTGGGAGCCGTCGGCGTTGGCGATGAAGATACGATAGGGATATAGCCCCCACACGTAGCCCCGAGAGCGGTCAGGCGGGGGCGGTGGCTCTTCCGACCACCAGTCGGTGCTGCTGTACAGTATCTTTTTGCCATCAGGCGAGAAGAAGCCGCAGGTGCACTTGCCCTTGCCTGTAGAGACCAGTCGCACCTCCGAGCCGTCCCCGTTCATGATGAACATCTGGTCGGCTTTGTAGGGCGGACGCTTGGATTGAAAGATAATCTTCCTGCCGTCGAACGAGAAATAGGCTTCGGCGTTTTCTCCGCCGTTGGTCAGTTGCTCGACGTTCGCCAGATGGGTTTCTCGCGGGTCGTGCAGGATGCGCGGCGAAGCGGCAGGTGGCTGCGCTCCCCGCAACGCCACCATCGCCCCGACGCCTAGAACCAGCAGGCAAATCAACACGCGCTGTGGCATAGCTACTCCTCGTTCATCTCGTCCGTGTACGAGATGTTTCCGCTTTCGGGCAACGTATTCCTACCTTGCTTCCACCTTCAGCGCACGGCTATCACCGTCCACAGCCCTGCTTGCGGAACCTCTACGGCAACACCCTCTCGTGTCCTCCGCACATTGACGGTTTTCTTCGCGCCGTTAGGCGAGAGCAGAACGGCTTCGCGCGGCGTTGTGGGAAGGCGTCGCAGCAGCGCCATCCCGATGTGCACCTCCACCCCTGTGGGCGCAACGGAATCCCCCTCTACGCGATAGTCCCTGTTGAGCAGATGGATGACCAGCGGATAGCCGCCCTGCCTCACGCGCCGACGTAGGGACACAAGGAAGCTGCCTGCGCTCTCCACACGCAGCTGGCTGCGCGTCTCCTCGGGCAGATTGGCGAGCGACGAATCCGCCGAAACCAGGAGATACTCGCTCGTGCGCATGCTGTCCGCCCTGTGGGCGCGCCCGTCGGCTGTGCGGTATAGCACTGCGAAAGGCACGTTCGCTGCTAGCATTTGTAGCGCCAGTCCCTTCGCCCGCTCGAAGCGGGGTTCGTCTACCTCCAGCAAGGTGTTGGCAAGGGGCAGGTAGCCGTCGAACAGGTCGCGATGCTGCCGCACAAAGCGGTAGAGCGGAGTGAAGTCCTCTGGCTTGCCGCGCCACCAGTGCGTGCCCTTTTCTGGCGTGTAGCACCACTGATTATGTGGCACCATGAACAGAGAGCCGAACGCATATGCCTGCGCCACCCAGGCGCGCACCATGCCCGGCTTCTCATGGGCGGCAATCCACGCCCAGTCCCACCCGCTGGCGGTTGCCGTCTGGCGCTTGCCGAACGCCTCCACCAGCCTGTACACGAACAGTGGCTCCACTGATAGCTTCCCTGCTGCAGCGTGGTGGTCTACCTCGCCACAGAAATAGTCTACCAGCGGTTCCACTAGCAGCGCTTCGGGGCTGGAGGCGCTAGAGTTGACGCTGCGCAGCAGGGGTTTGCGCCGCAGGCGCTCCGCGTGCTCATACACCTGCCGAACCAGCGATATCATCGCCTCACGCTGGAACTGCTGAAACTCCGTCCCGAAGGGCACAGTCCAGGGGTTCTGGCGATAGCGCTCGGCGGTGATGCCCTGCTGAAGTAGGTAGTCACGGTAGTGGAATCCCCGCGCCTCGTCCGCGCTCAGCTTGCCCTTTCGCCTCAGATATTCTCGAAACTCCTTCATGCAGTGCTCGCAGAAACAGCCACCGTTCCACGAGGCGCAGGCGGAGGTACCTCGGTAGTCGTCGATGTGCAAGCCGTCGATGGGAGCCAGGCAGGCGCGTTCCGTCTGGTCCATCAGGTAGGCGCGGTAGTGGGGGCTGTTGGAGCAGAACCAGTAAGCGGGATGCCCCTTATACGAGTGGTCGTGCAGCCAGGGCACCGTGAGCGGCTTGCCGTCCAGGTCGCGACACACGGAGTTCATGAAGTCTTTGGGACGGAAGTCGATAAAGCCCGCGTAGTCCACGAGGAAGTCCACGCTGGCACAGTAGCGCATGCGGCGTCGCTGCGCCTCGTTGACCTGGGCGAGAAACTCCTCCAGCCCTTTTCCCTCGCGCGTACGTGCTCGCCCACCCCATCCTGTGACGGTGCCAGAGTACAGGTCATACTGTCTCGGCTCGGCAGCGTACATGAACACCACGTCACTGGCTTCGATGCGCGGTCGCGTGGGCATGGGGTCCCCTCCTACCGTCAGCTCTTGCTATCCGTTTCGCGGGAGCGACCTCGCTCCCCTCTCGGCAGTGGCGGCGAAATCGTCTAGCAGACTGCGGCATCGTTGTGGGGATGAGATGACCTCCTGCGCCAGAGGGCGTCCTCCGAAACCTTCCGGGCGAGAGTTTTCGGTCTCTTGGGGAAGGGTGGGGGGCGGGGACAAGGGATAGTCCCTCGTCCCCGAAAGGTGATAAGCCTATCTGCGCGGCGTGGTGGTGGCTGTAGGCGTCTCCACCATGCCAACCGTATACTGCGCATTCAGCACGCGGTCAATCTCGCTGACCATTTCGTCCAGGTGGATGCGCGTGGGCGCGTCCATTGGCTTGTTGCGTACCGCCAGAATCTGCGCCCGCAGTTGACGTAGGTGGTAGCGCGCCAGCATCTTCGCGTCATCGGGCACGCTCGATGCGTTACCGATGAGCATGTCCGAGAGCGTGCGCAGGTAGGTTCTCTGCAGCAGGCGGCGCAGGGGAGGCACGTTGGCGCCGTTGATGATTTCGGCGTTGACTGCGTTGCTCACCCCTGCGAAGAGCTCGGTCAATGTGAGCGTCTCGCCCGACCTGTTCGCCTTGAACTCGTTGTTGGCAACCTGGCTGAGCGTCTGCTCGCTGAACAGCCGTCGCAGGGTGCGCGTCTGGATGCTCGACACGAGGTCGCGCACGGGCGCGTCCAGACGGGGGCGCCCCGCGGTAAGGAAGCTTACGTAGTCGGGATAGGGGTCGGGAGCGAGCCGCAGGTAGACCTCCTTGGGGAAGTTGAAGGCTCGCGGCGAGAAGACGTATTCGGTCAGCAGGCGCAGGGCGCGTCGCTGTTCAGCGGCGCTGATGGGCTCCACAGGCGGTCGTTCGTTCGGGTCGCCTTTGTGGTTGGGTCTCAGCCGCACGCCCCCGATGAACCGAGCGACGTTGCTCGCCGCACGCGCGTACATCGCCATCAGCCCGTTGAAGGCGCGAGTGAGCTCGTAGTAGTTCTCGCCGGGCTTGACCGCCTTGTTGGGCAGCTGCGGGATCATGCGGTTGACGTCGCGGAAGATGGTTGCCCAGTATTCTAGCGGGTCCCTGCCCAGGTCGAAGCGCGTGATGTAGGGGTCTACACTGTCAGCGAACTCGTCGCCCATATAGACGAGGCCGCGCTCGGTACCGCGTCGGGCGATAGCACGCAGCATGGGCAGCTCTGCCTCTGGGGTCTTCGCTTTGCTGGGCTTGTAGCCGTATTCAATCGCCCAGTAGTCGTACACGCCCAGCCCGGGCGTCCAGTACAGGGAGCGCGGTGAACGCAGGGCGAAGACGTTCACAGGCGTGTACTCCATGACGGAGGCGGTCATGCCCAGCTGGCTGATGGGTTCCGCGCTAGTTAGGTCTTTAGGTGGATGGAGCGTGCTGGCGACAAAGTTGTGCCTCAGCCCTAGGATATGCCCCATCTCGTGCGCCACAATCTCGCGAATGTATTGCTTGATATACTCCGCCTCGGAGATGCGCGTGGACTGCGGCGATTGCAGCAGGCGCATCGCCGTCGCCCCGAACCAGGCGTGGTATGCCGCCTCCTCGGCGATGTTGCAGTGGAAGGGGTGGTGAGGCAACGGTTCGGGGTCGAACGCGCTCAGCGGGTTAATCATCCGCTGGAACTCGACGCGGGCGAAGCGGGTCATGTTGGCGTCGACAGTGATGCTGGCGTTGAGAATCTGTCCCGTGAGCGGGTTGGCGCGGAACAGCGCCACCGCGTAGCCCGACGAGGGCGAGGTCACCCAGCGGATGACGTTGTAGCGCATATCGGCATGGTCCCAGTCGGCGTCGTCGG
>JANWXG010000168.1:0-346 GCA_025057335.1 bacterium
GGCGCAGTGTCAGGGTTCAGGAAGAGGTTCACCAGCTGGAAGCGGGGAAGCGTGGCGGTCTCTGGTGAGAATTTCATCAGGTTCGCGGAACAGTTCGTGGAGAGGTTATCGGTCGGGGCGCCCATCATCGCGAAGAAGCGAGGAAACAGCCACTGATAGAGGGCGCTCAGACACTGGTCGGGGTACTGTTTGGCGAAGTCGCTTACCCAGCCGAGGATGCGGTCGGCGACGGCGGCGCGGGCCCACCGGCCCCCCAAAGGCGGGCCCCGGCGCAAGAACACAAAAAAACCCCACACAAAAAGAAACAACAAACGGTACCACCAAAGAAGTAAGAAACACAACACAC
>JANWXG010000168.1:356-5879 GCA_025057335.1 bacterium
GGCGACGGAGGTGCGTGCCTCACTGCGCCGATGAGGCGGCAGCAGGCGCAGACTCTCCTCAAAGCCCCATTGCAACAGCTCCATCAACGGTTCCAGCACATGCTGTAAGCACACCTCGTGCACAATCACGGAGTGCAGTTCCGTATGCACAAGCCCGCGCCAGCCCCATGCCTCCGTCATGCGGTCGACGAACTGTTGCCATCCGTCGGGATGCCACTTCGCTACCTTGTCGAAAGCCACCCCCGCGTTCACATAACGCTGCCGAGTGGGCACGGTCTCACTCCCGAACAGGCAGGAGAGCTCCCCTGCAGCAGACCAGAGACCGCGCGTGGTACCGTCATTGTGGGGCAGGGCGACGATAGGGCGGTCGGTTTGGATGGAACGGGAGAGCTTAGCAAAGTAGTCGGTGCAGTGCACACAGAGCAGAAAGGGGAAGTGGAAACCTGCCTCACGAGCGAGGCGATTCAGCACGGCTTTCATCGGTTCGTCCCAGAACACAGTCTGCCCCAGAGCGAGGAGTGTCACATCGGGATAACGTTGCTGCAGTTGGGATAGCACCGCTGGAACGGATGGATGTATATTCATCAGAACGTCTCCTGCAACCTTGCGTTCTCACTGCCAGACGACAACGGCGCTTCGATTATAGCCCATTCTTCAGGGCACAGGCAAGGGCATCTCGGGCACTTTGGACTTTCACGCCCGTTTCGGGATATAATCTGTTCGGAAGGAGGGCAGGGTGCAGTGTTATCGCGTCTGGAAGAGGTAGAAAAACGCTTTGAGCAGATCGAACAGGCTCTGGCGGACCCACAGGTAGCATCCGACCCGCAGGAGCTGCAGCGGCTGGGCAAGGCGCACGCGGAGCTGCAGCCCATCGTGCAGGCGTTCCGCGAGTACAAGACCACCCTGAAACGCATTGCGGAGGCGGAGTCACTACTAGACGACCCCGAGATGCATGACCTGGCGCAGGAGGAGCTGGATGCGCTAAAGGAGCTGCGCGCGCAGCAGGAGCAGCAGCTCCAGCTGATGCTGCTACCCAAAGACCCCAACGATGAGCGCAACGTGTTGCTGGAGATTCGCGCGGGCACAGGCGGTGAGGAGGCGGCGCTGTTCGCTGCCGACCTGGCGCGCATGTACATGCGCTACGCCGAGCGTCGCGGCTGGAAGTACGAAATTGTCGACCTGCAAGAGACGGGCATCGGCGGCTACAAGGAGATGGTGTTGCTTATTGAGGGCAAGGGAGCGTATAGCGCGCTGAAGTACGAAAGCGGAGTGCACCGTGTGCAGCGTGTGCCCGTGACCGAGAGTAGCGGGCGTATCCATACCTCCGCCGCCACCGTCGCCGTGCTGCCTGAGGCGGAGGAGGTAGAGGTAGAGATTAATCCCGAAGACCTGGAGATCGACACTTTCCGTGCCGGCAGCGCAGGCGGTCAGCACATGCAGAAAAACGAGACCGCCGTGCGCATCCTGCACAAGCCGACTGGCATTGTGGTCACCTGTCAGGATGAGCGCTCGCAGCTGCAAAACCGCGAGAAGGCGCTGCGTATGTTACGCACGCGCCTGTACGACCTGCAACGCCAACAGCAGGAGGCGGAGCGCACGGCGACGCGCAAATCACAGGTAGGCACGGGCGACCGCAGTGAGAAAATCCGCACCTACAATTTCCCTCAGGGGCGCGTGACCGACCACCGCATCGGGCTGACCATCTACAACCTGCAGGAGATTCTGGACGGCGACATCCAACCCTTCGTGGACGCCCTCATCGCGGACGACCAGGCGAAACGGCTGCAGCAGGTAGACCTGCAAGAACTCTCCGCAGTGTGACCCCAGCCGCAGCGAAAACGGTAGGCTGGCTAGCGAGAAAACGCGAAGACGGACGTTTTCCGCCCACATACACCTACGGACGGAGTAAAAAAACCTCGGGCAAAGCGTCTCGCCCGAGGTAGAGAGGGTCTCCCTCACTGACGTGAGTGGGATGTCAAGGCTTGGATAGGAGGGTATCTTACCACCCGTTTCGCCCAGGCACGTAGATATGATCAGGCCAGTTCAGTCTCCCCTTCGCCATCGCCTTAGCGTGCCCGTCAGCAAAAATCGTTGTGCAGTGCCCGCTGTGTCGGAAGCGAGGCATGACAGCGGCGTGTGGCCAGCGTCCGTCCCAGGTGCCTGGCGACCAGTCGCGGTCGGGGTTGGGATAGGAAAGCCCGGTGGCGTTCTGGTTGGCGGGACCGTTAGGCCAGCCAGCAGCGGGGTTCTCCCACGCCCATACGTGCCCTGCTGCTTGGAAGAAGGGCCAGGAGTTGGAGGTGCCGTCGGGCTGGATGGTCTGGAAGTCGGCGCGCCCCTTCTCCAGCACGAGGACGATGTTGGCGGGACGGTCGATCTCCGCTAGCGTGGCTGAGGCATCCGTGCAGGGTCTGACCTCGGCAGCGCTACCCCACCAGCATCCCCGGAACAGCGCCTCATGCACACCATAGTGGAACACCTGTTTGGGGTCGGGGTGCGAGGGGCAGACGAAGATGCCGCCCACGCCGCGCGCGGCGCCATGCCCTGAGTCGCCATACTGCCCTGCCTTCACGTAGGGGGCGATGTCCATCGTCCAGCCGCGTCGGCGCCCGGGCACAACGGGGTCTCCCCAGTCACGCCACTGCTGCTGGGGCAGGCGCTCGTCGTAGTCGTTGGCGTACATCATCATCGCCAGCCCAATCTGCTTCGCGTTGGAAACACAAGTCGCCTGGCGTGCCTTCTCTCGCGCCTGGCTGAAAACGGGAAAGAGGATGGCTGCCAGAATCGCGATGATGGCAATCACAACGAGCAGTTCGATGAGCGTGAAACCGCGAAACCTCATGGTTTACCTCCCTTCTCCGAGTTTGCGCAATCGATTACGCAGCTCTATTGTTACATTTTCTGCCATTGCTTGTCAATCCCTTTTTGGTAGCTGAGAATACCTTGTTAACGATGAAAAATTAGTGTTTTGTTAAGGGGACTTTCTGGCGCGACGGGAAAGCTGAGGAGCTTTTCAAACAGCCTTCAGAGGGTTTGACAAGGGCGCAGCAAAGACGTATAATGCTGGCGAGGTAGCAGGTAACAGCGGGAACAGTGCTACCTGAGGAGAAATCGGCAAAAGGAGGAGAGTGCGTGAAAGGCTTGTCTCGCTTGGTCGCCCTGTGTGCTCTGGCGCTGACGATCTTGGCGATACAGCAGGCACAGGCACAGTTTGACTACCCCACCACCGATGTGAGCATGCGCCTGGGGGCAAACGTGGTGAACCGCGCTAGCATGCGCACGGTAGGCGATGTGTGGCTGGCTGTCGGGGCGGATGTGAAGCTGCGCGGTGGCTCGCTCATCGGGGAGGGCGAGCTATTCCTAGGGGTGGACTATTACACCCGAAGTAGCAAGGGACAAACGAGCAGCATCACCGCCATCACGCTCACGCAGGTGTTCTCGATTGACCCTTCGGAGAAGTTCAAAGGCTACATTGGAGCAGGGGCAGGAGCGTATGTGCTGAAGCCTGCTGGCGTGAGTGCCAAGACGGTGTTCGGAGGTAAGTTCGTGCTCGGTTATGACATTAACGAGAAGCTGTTCGTCGAGGTAAACTATCACCTCACGGGCAAGGAGCTGAACTTCCGCGGGGATAGCACCACCTTCCTCGTAGGGTATCGCTTCTGAGTATCGGGGAGCGGCGCCGCCGCTCCCCTCCCCTCCACCGATGAGGTCACGCCGACCGCTCAAGCTATTTACAGGAAACAGCCATCCAGCCTTGGCGCAGCGTATCGCCTCGGAACTGGGCGCGTCGCTGGGCAAGCTGCTAGTGCGTCGCTTCAGCGACGGCGAGATACGCATCGAGTGCCACGAGAGCGTGCGCGGCTGCGATGTGTTCGTCATTCAGTCGTTGTGCCCTCCCATCCATGACCATCTGATGGAGCTGCTCATCCTGCTAGACGCCCTACGCCGCGCCTCCGCCGCACGCCTGACCGTCGTCATCCCCTACTACGCCTACGCGCGACAGGAGAAGAAAACCTCCCCGCGCGCCCCCGTGCCTGCCAAAGTGGTGGCAGATATGCTCACCACCGCAGGCGCGCAGCGTGTCATCACGATGGACCTGCATGCCGAGGCGATTACTGGCTTCTTTCATATCCCGGTGGACGACTTGAGTGCCCTCTCCCTGCTGACGCGCCATTTCTTCCCGCTGAGCGGGGAGGAGATCGTCGTGGTGGCGCCAGACGCGGGAGCAGTGCGGCTGGCACGGGCGGTAGCGCAGCAGCTCAAAGCCCCCCTGGCGGTTGCGTACGCCCGCACAGGGCGCACCGAGAACCCCGCGCATATCCAGTTCGCCGGCGACGTGGCGGGCTTGAAACCGCTGATTATCGAAGATATGATAGTAACGGGCAAGCGGGTACAATCGTGTGTGAAGGCGCTCCTACGGCGCGGCTGTCAGCCCGAGGTGCGCGTCGCCGCCACGCATGGAGTGTTGGCGGGGGACGCCATGGAGCGCGTGATGCAACCCGAGGTGGCGGAGCTAGTGGTGACTGATACCGTTCCCCAACGACGCGAGCACTCTCACGTCACGGTGATATCGACTGCGCACCTGTTCGCGGAAGCGATTCGGCGCGTCTACCACGACCGCACTCTAGATACCATTGTGATACCGCAGGCGGTAGCAGACTGAGGGAGGCGAGAGAGGACAATGGCACAACGGTTAACCCTGGAGCAGATTGCGCATGTGGCGCGACTGGCGCGACTAGCGATGAGCGAGGAGGAGATGCGCCAGATGGAGCGACACATCAACAACCTGATGGCGCAGTTCGAGCGGCTGCAGGAGCTGGATACGACGGGAGTAGAGCCGACGGCGCATTCGTTCCCTGTGTACAACGTGTTCCGCGAGGACAGAGTGCAGCCTTCCCTCCCTCAGGAGGAGATACTCGCCAACGCGCCCGACCAGCGCGACGGATGCTTCCTCGTGCCCATCATCGTGGAGGAGTGATGCCTGATGCTCGTCTTGCCCGGCGCGACGCGCGAGGAGATTCTGCAGGTGGTGCGTACGCTGGGGCAGCCCGATTACCGCGCCCAGCAAATCGCGGAGTGGGTGTATCGCAAGGGCGCACACTCCTACGAGCAGATGACCAACCTGCCCCAGAGCCTGCGACAGGCGCTGCCGCAGCTGATTCCCCTCCGACGAGTGGAGATTGTGCGCGCCCAGCACTCTTCCGACGGCACGGTCAAATATCTGCTGGCTCTGGCGGACGGTGAGCGGGTAGAGGCGGTGTTCCTGCCGTATGAAGACCGTGTCTCTGTCTGCCTCTCCACGCAGGTGGGTTGTGCCGCAGGATGTCGCTTCTGCGCCACTGCCCAGATGGGCTTCAGCCGCAACCTCACTGCAGGCGAAATCGTCGACCAAGTGCTCACACTGCAACAGCACAGCGGTCAGCGTATCAGCCACGTCGTCTATATGGGCATGGGCGAGCCGCTCTGGAACCTGCAGCAGGTGGTGAAGAGCATCCTGCTGCTGAACCGCGAGGTGGGCATCTC
>JANWXG010000169.1 GCA_025057335.1 bacterium
GGCAATTTTACCTGCTTGCTCTAGGGGGCTATCAGCCAGAGCGAGAGGCATTCTACGTCTGCCAAGCAGCTCCCGTTCGTCCTCGGCTCAGCATGATAAAGGGAGGGACGGCTCGGTAGGAGCCTCGCCCTCCGGTTCACTGCATCGTTCTGCGCACAGCGGAATTCCCGTCCCTTTGCCGTTTTGAGATACTTCCTAAGTTCAACAGGAGAAAGGGAGCGCAGCTTCGCGAACATGCAACGAAGAGGCTCGCCGAGTAGGTGAGCCTCTTCGCCATGCAGCAGGTGACCGATGCCCGAATGGTGAAGGCTACGAGGAGCCTTCTCGCTGCAGCGGATGAGCACTACGGTTACCATCCATGTAAACAGCCACCCACTGCGCTAGACGCTGCCCTAACCGCTGGCAGGAGGCGATTTCGTTCTCCGAACGCGGCTCGCCTGCCAGCACCGCGCCGTAGTGCAGGGTGAACTGTTTGCCCACGTAGTCGGTGACGCCAAACACGAGGAAGCCGAAGTTCATCAATATCGTCAACACCGTCATGCAAGCCAGTTCAGCGCCTCCGCCCCAGCCGCCTGAAGAGGAGAAGGCACAGCCGATTTTGCCATCCACCTGGTTCCACACGGGACCTGCTACCTCATCCCACCAGCGCTTCATGCGCCAGGAGATGGTACCCATGTTGGTGGGTGTGCCCACTGCAATCCCATCGCACCAGAGCAGGTCGTCTGCAGTCGCTTCCTCCACACTCTTCAGGCGTACCTCTGTGTTCGGCACGGACTCGGCTCCGCGCGCTACCAGCTCAGCCATCTTGCGCGTGTTGCCTGATGCGGTATCGTAAAGCACCAGCACCTTACCCATGTGATGCAAAAAACCTCCTGTTAAGATGTTTGTCTATATATCAATACGTTTAACAGAGAGAAAACCATTCCCGCACGTCATGGCTTCCGCACTACTGGGCTTTGTCCAGCGCGCCTCTTCGGCACCTCGCCGACGTTGGAGGGACGCGCTCCGTCGCGTCCGTCATCAGGGTCACGACGGAGCGTGACCCTCCAGGGGTTTCACAGCCGACAAGACCCTTTGCTGCGCGCAGGAGCGCCTGCAGTGCCGTTCTCCCTGTTGCTGTGTTATAATCGAACCGAGATGCTTGCGCGGATAGCCAGCTGGGTCAACGGGGAGCGGTTTGCCGCTCGTGTGCTCTCTCCGCAGGTCATCCCCGCGTACCGATGGGATGCGCTAGCGGGGTTACTGGGCGGCATCTATATGGGCGCGATATTCCCCTTCGTGATGCGTATCGCCCGCGCCGACCTGCAAGCCAGCCGCATTGAAATCAGCCTGTTGATGGCTGCCCCCTTTATCGGCAGCATGCTGGCTCCCCTCTGGGCTCGCCAGATGGTGGGCAGGGCAAAGATGCCGTTTTGTGTGTATTCGTGGGTGTTCGCCCGCTCACTCTTCTTCGGGATGTTCCTGGTGACGCAAGCGTGGCACTTCGTGCTGCTGCTTTGCCTAGCGCAGATTATCGGTTCCATCGCCGGTCCCGCCTACACGGCGCTGATGAAAGACATCTACCCTGACGAGGAGCGTGGCAGAGCGATGGGGCTGGTGCGGGTAGTGGCGTATAGCGCCCTGTTGCTCACCTCGTTTCTGGCTGGGCATCTGCTGGATGCAGGAGTGCCGTTCGCCTGGGTGTTTTCGGTAGCAGCTGTTATAGGCATCCTCGGCGCCTGGAGCTTCAACCGCATCCCTGTGCATGAGAGCGCTACCGCTACCCAATCTGCCGACAGAGTGTCTACCTTTACCTT
The DNA here is from genome assembly GCA_025057335.1 of bacterium. GTDB lineage: Bacteria > Armatimonadota > HRBIN16 > HRBIN16 > HRBIN16 > HRBIN16. The sequence goes on from JANWXG010000169.1 coordinate 1,797, forward strand.
TTGGCTGCAGACGCTGGCGATTTTGCGCCATAACAAGGGGTTCTTCTGGTTTGCTGCCTCTGTGATGGCCTACGGGTTCGGCAACTTAGTGGCGTTCACTCTCTACCCCTTGTATCAAGTAGACCGCTTGAACATCACCAACACGCAGGTGGCTATCTTGACGAACGCAGCCTCCGTCTGCTCCATCGTCTCCTTTGTCTACTGGGGCTACTTCATGGACAAGTATGGGGCACTGTGGACAGCGTTAGTCAACATCCTGATTCAGTGCGTGATGCCGGTAGTGTATTTGCTGGCTGACGCATGGTGGCATCTCCTCCCTGCGGCAATTGCCCAAGGAGTTGCCGGAGCAGGCATTGAGCTGGCTTACCTCAATGTCATCCTCACCCTGTCGGAAGAAGGCAAGGAAGCCCAGTATCAGGCGTTGCACAGCATGTTACTGGGCGTGCGAGGGACCCTCGCCCCCTTTGTGGCAGTGCCTATCCTGCACTGGCTCGGTTTCTCGGTGAGCTTTATCGTCTGTCTTGTGCTGATGTTGCTAGGGGCAGGGATGCAGGCAATCTCCCTGCGTGCGTATCGAGCGTGTAGGGTTTAGTGCCTCTCTTGCCTGACCGAGAGCGACACCACTCAGAAGGCTAACATGAGCGCACACGAACAGCGACTGCAGAAAATCCTAGCGCAGGCGGGTTTCGGTTCGCGGCGCGTATGCGAGCAGCTCATCCTACAGGGGCGCGTGCGCGTCAACGGGCAGGTGGTTACACAGCTGGGCGTCAAAGCTGACCCGCACGCCGACCTCATCGAGGTGGATGGCAAGCGGGTACAGCTACCGCAGAGGCATACCTACATTCTGCTGCACAAGCCTGCCGGCGTTGTGACTACCCGCCGCGATGCGCACGCCGCGCGTACAGTGATGGACTGCGTGCAGGGAGTGCAGGCGAACCTGTTCCCGGTGGGGCGTCTGGACGCGGACACCACAGGCGTACTACTGCTTACCGACGACGGCGAGCTGGCGTACCGGCTCACTCATCCGCGCTACGGCGTGCCCAAGACCTACCTGGCAGAGGTGCGGGGCGAGGTGGGGGAAGACGCCTTGCGACGCCTGCGCGAGGGAGTGCTTCTGGAAGATGGGATAACCGCTCCCGCTCAGGTAGAGCGAGTGAGATACCTCGCCGACCGCCGAACAACCCTGTTGCGCCTGACGCTACACGAGGGACGCAAGCGTCAGGTCAAGCGCATGTGTCAGGCGGTCGGGCATCCTGTGGTACGTCTGCATCGCGAGCGGTTCGGACCGCTCACCCTGCGTCGGCTCCCCGTCGGGCTGTGGCGATACCTCACCCCAGAGGAGGTGGTTCTCCTAAGAAGGTCGGTCGGATTGCCTCCGTAGTCCGACGGGGTTATGTCTGTGGCGGTGCAGGCTGGTCCCAGGGAGACCGATGGTAGCTCTCGCGGTGCAGCTGTTGCAGTCGCATCAGCCCTTTTCGAGCGTTCTCGTAGCTGGGGTTGAGGCGGAGCGCCTCTGCATACTCTCGTTCGGCTTCCATGTAGGAGCCAAGCGCCTCGTAGGCGGCGCCTAGGTTGTAATGGGCACGGTAGGAGTCAGGCTGTATCTCCGCCGCCTTGAAGAAGGCGTGCGCTGCCTTCTCGTAGTCCTGCATCTGTGCGTAGGCGGCACCCATGTAGAACCACGCCGTGTAGTTGTCCCTTTCCTCCTGCACCACCCAGCACATGCGCTCGACGCACTCTTCGTAGCGTCCCTGCTTGAACATCTCGGTTCCCTCGTCCAGCCACTGCTGTGCGTTCACCTGCCTGTCACCCCCCTGAGCGTCTCATCGTTATCGACGCCCTGGGTTGCCCAGTGGTTACCGTTGCCTCTCTCGTTGCAGTTATTCCGCACCGAGCGACTTCAGGAAGGCGTAACTCTGCTGGACGTTCTCCTCGCCCGCGACTTCCAGCGTGGTATAGCCGTCGAAGCCAGCTGCCGTGAGCGCCTCAAACGTGCCCCGAATGTCTACCACTCCACTGCCCAGCGGGATGGAAGCCATCCCCGCGCCATACATCCGTCCGCGCTGCGCTTCCATCTCGGCAGGCCAGTCTTTCCAGTGCACGTGCTCGATGAGCGAACCCAGCCGCTTCACCATCTGCACGGGGTCGCCACCGCCCAGCCACAGGTTGCCCGTGTCGAGGTTGATCCCTAGCGCCTCCGAGTTGCATACCTCTAGAATCTTCTCCATGTGGTCTATCGAGTCGGTGTACTTGCCGTGCGGCTCGAGGAGGATTTTGACGCCGTAGTCGGCTGCCATGCGCAGCGGCTCGTAGAGCTTCTCCCGAATGCAGAAGAGCGCCTCCCGCTCGGTCAGCTGGTGTCCGAACTCGGTTTTGGGGTCGCCCTCGGTGGTGATGACATGCTTGACGCCGATAGCGGCTGCCGCGCGCACCGCCTTGATGATTTGTGCAGTGCCATAGCGCCACGGCGCGGTCGGGTCGAGCAGGTTGGCGTGTGCGCAAAAGCTGGTGATGGTCAATCCGTACTTCTCGAACAGGCGTTTGAGGTCAAACGGATTGGCGTCGAGGCTGGCGACCGCCGTGAAACCGAACTCCACGCCCAGACAGGCGCCATCCGTGTTGTCGGTCACGTCGGCGTAGCGGAAGCCCCAACCTCGAATCCGCTCGAGCTGATGCTCTAGGGTGGAGAAGGGGTCAATTAGCGCAAAGCATCCCACCTTGATGGCCATCTCGCAGGCACCTCCTGATGCAGTGCGTTTCACTATCTCACCGATTCGGCGGTGGAGAGCATCTTCCTGCCCGCTACCCCTGCGCAACCGATAGGGAGCGCGCTTTTCTGCTATAATACACTCAGCAGGAGGAGGCAGGGATGGAACATCTTGCGATATCGGTGAGCCTGATACAGAACGGTACGCCTCACGCGCACTGCGTGCTGGTGCGCAAGTCGGGTTCGGCACCCCAAAGTCCGGGCGCGCGTCTGATGGTGCAGCGCGATGGGGTAATGCACGGCACCATTGGCGGGGGCTGCGTGGAGATGGAAGTGCGACGCCTCGCCCTCAACGCCCTGCGCGGCGGGCAGGCGCAACTGCACGCCTTCCGCATGGATGACGACTACGGCTACGACGACGGTCTCATCTGCGGGGGAAGGGTGTGGGTGTTCATTCAGCCCCATCCAGAGCGGTGGCTCCCCGCGCTGCAGGCGGCGCAACGCCTGCAGGAGAGCGGACAATCGGGTGCGTGGGTGCTGGTGACGAGCGGTCAAGCGAGCTTCGGCGACGCCTTCTGTGTGGGTGAGCAGGAGATCGTTCCCGACCCTCCTGAGGAATGGCGCGCCCCCTTGCAAGAGGTAGCGCAGCGGGCGTTGCAAGAGGAGAAGATGCTGTATGTGCCTCTCACAGAGGGGGTGGAGGCATACGTCGAGCCCGTGCAACCCTTGCCGCGACTAGTGCTGGTGGGGGCAGGGCATATCGCGCACGCGCTGGCGCCGATGGCGGCGTCAGCTGGCTTTGATGTTGTCGTTATCGACGACCGACCTTCTTTCGCCAACTCGGAGCGTTTTCCCGCTGCCTCCCGATGCATCGTGGGCGACATCGCGGGCAGCCTGCAGGAGCTGCCGACCGACTCGCGCACTTACATCGTGATTGTCACGCGCGGTCATCGGCACGACGCCGACGCGCTACGGGTGGCTTTGCACAAACCTGCCGCGTATGTGGGAATGATTGGCAGTAAGCGCAAGATTACCGTCATCTATCGCGACCTGCTGCAGCGCGGCGAAGCCACGCTGGAGCAACTGGCGCAGGTGTACTCCCCGCTAGGGCTGGACATCGGCGCAGAGACGGTGGGCGAAATCGCGGTCAGCATCCTGGCGGAGCTGGTGGCAGTGCGTCGCGGTAAGCTGGACGGTCGAAATAAATCTTCTGTTGCCTCTTTGATGTCGCTCTACAACCCTTCGCTGGCAGCCCCCTGAGGCTCCTGTTTTGTTATTGTCATATTAAGAAATGGGATACGTCTGGAATTCGTAGTCATCTTGTGCAGAAAATCTCAATCTTAACAATTTCTTAACAAA
>JANWXG010000016.1 GCA_025057335.1 bacterium
AGAGTGCATCGTGCGCACTCGGTTGGCAGGTACGCTATGTTGGTAGTGGCGCACGTCAGTGCGCCTCCTGTCATTCTGAAGTCTCTGTTGTTTGTCAAGGGGAAGCACTCACGTGCTTCACTACAAGCTGTTGTGTTGGTAGTGGCGCATGTGAGTGCGTCTGTCATTCTGAAGCACTCACGTGCTTCACTACAAGCTGAAGAGTGCATCGCGCGCACTCGGTTGGCAGGTACGCTATGTTGGTAGTGGCGCACGTCAGTGCGCCTCCTGTCATTCTGAGCGCAGCGAAGAGCCTCAGATGCTTCGCCTACGGCTCAGCATGACATGACCAATAAGATGTTTCGCCTACGGCTCAGCATGACAGGGCAATAAGATACTTCGCCTGCGGCTCAGCGTGATAACAGGGAGAGATGCCTCTCTTTCCCTCACGCTCAGCAGAGCAGGAAAGGTATCTCTTCCTTTGCTCGCACGCAGCAGAGCAGGAACGACCTCCTCTTCGGCTCAGCAGGACGGCGGAACGCAGCAGGGCAAGAACCTCACCCTGCTGGCAACGCTCACGTACGCAAGTGTGGCGTCCAACGCGCTACCAGCAGCCGCGCCGTCAGGTCGAAGGCGTATCCCAGCACGCCGATGACGAGAATCACCGCCATCATCTCGCCGTAGGCGAGGCGGTCGCGCGTGTCGAGGATGTAGTAGCCCAGCCCTGCGCTCACGCCAAGCATCTCGGCAGGCACCAGCACCACCCACGCCAGCCCCACCGCCAGGCGAAAGCCCGTCAGCACCTGCGTGAGGATGGCGGGCAGGTAGACGTAACGCAACTGCTCCCAGCGGTTCGCGCCGAGACTACGCACCGCCAGCAGCCATTTCCTGTCCACCTGCGCGATTGCCGAGCGCGTGTTGAGCATCATGGGGAACAGCGTGGCAATCCCCACGAGAAAGTACACGGGCGCATCGCCGATGCCGAACACCATGATGGCGATGGGCATCCAAGACAGGGGCGAAATCATGCGTACCAGCTGCAACACAGGGGCTGTCGCGCGCTCCAGCCACGCCTGCGTGCCCAGCAGGATGCCTAGCGGTACCCCCACTAGCGTGCCGATGAGCAATCCAACGAGCACCCGCTTGACGCTGACGAGGATGTGTGGCAGGAGCGCTCCCGTTGCCACCAGCTGCCACAGGCTGTGCGCGCTCGCTGCAGGCGAGAAAGCGGCAAGGATGCTCTCGCTGCCGCGCGAGAGGCTCCACCAGTGCCATACCAGCAGGGTGAGCAGGACACCCAGCAAAGGTGGCAGCGCGCGCCTCCACGCATGAGCCAAACGGCTGGAACGCACCTCCCCTGCGACGGCGGGAACCGTCATGGCTCGAACCTCTCCTGACGCGAAAGGCTTACTGGCAGACCAAACGCCCTGGCTCCCCCCACAGAGGCAATCGCCTTACGCACGAAGCGGTCGTCCACGAGGTCGCGGCTCACCTGCTGCGGGTTGAGCGTGCGCAGGAAGTCGCGATTGCCCTCCACTTGCGTGCGCTGTAGCAACCGCACCAGCAACTGCGTATACGAGGGGAAGGGATAGGGCTGGAAGTCGATGCGCGGCACCTTCCACTCCGGATGTCTGATGGCGCCCTCCCTCGCGTACAGCACGGGGTCGTACTGTACCAGCACGCGGCGCAGCACCGCCTCCGGATGCGGCGTGTAGCTGCCCGACTCGCGCGAGAGCAAGCGCGCCGTCTCCGCGCGGTTTGCCCGAATCCACACCTGCGCCTTCACGACAGCGTTTACCACTGCCTGCGCCCAGTCAGAGCGCGTGCTCAGGTCGTCCTCATGCATCAGCACCACGCAACAAGCGTGGTCACGCCACACATCGCCCGACAGGCGCAGCACGCGCCCCACGCGGTTCGCTTCTGCGGCAGCATTGAAGGGGTCTGCCACGATGTAGCCCGCAATAGAGCGGTTCGCCAGCGCCGACACCATATCGGGCGGCGGCATGACCACTAGCTCTACCTCGTTTTCGCGCAGCGCGCGCCCCTGAGCACGCAACACGGGCTGCATCCCCTCCCGACGTAACATCTCCTGCAGCAGGATGTTGTGCAGCGAGTAGTAGAAGGGGATTGCCACGCGCTGTCCGCCGAGCTGCTGCAGGGAGCGAATGTGGGGCTGCACAGTGAGTGCGGAGCCGTTGGTATGGTTCCATGCCACTACTTTCGCAGGAAAGCGGTTGCCGTAGCGTATCAGCAGCGCTGACGGCATCAGGATATGCACCACGTTCACTTGCCGCGCGAGAAACGCCTCGATGAGCGCAGGCCAGGCGCGGAACAGGCGCGGGGTCTCCGCCTGTAGCCCCTCCGCCTCAAACATCTTGCGCGCATGAGCCACCAGCAGCGGCGCAGCGTCTAGAATGGGCAGGTATCCGATGCGTACGGGCTGCTCCTTCCCGCCAGGGGCGCGTTGTGCCTGCGCGCCCAGGGAGAGCATGGCTGCGCCCGCTATGGCGCCAAGACCAACACAGCAGTTCAGATGTCCCAATCGATGACCTCCTTTCCGTTCAGCGCGGTGTGTTCGGCCAGTCTGTCTAGAATAGTGGCGTGTAGGTGCAGCATTCGGGGGTCACGATACTGCCGGGGATGGGGAGCTGGCACCTGCCACTCCGCCTCGATTCGTCCGGGGCAGGCGGTCATGAGCAGCACGCGGTCGCCCAGGAAGAGCGCCTCGTCGATGTCGTGCGTGACCAGCAGTACCGTCGTGCCCAGTTGACGCACTATCTGCAGCAACAGGCACCGCAGATGCTGTCGTGTCGGAGCGTCTAGCGCCGCGAACGGCTCGTCCATCAACAGCAGCAGAGGCTGGCGTACCAGCGCACGCGCCAGTGCCACGCGCTGCGCCATCCCGCCACTCAACTGATGCGGATAGTGATGCGAGAATGGCTCTAATCCGACCAGGCTGAGCGCGCGGCGCACCCGCTCGGCAACCGCTGCCTTCGGCAGCGACTGATGGGATAGCTGCAACCCCAGCGCGACGTTCGCCCACACCGTGCGCCAGGGCAACAGGCAGGGTTCCTGAAAAACCACGCCCACCTGCGGATGAGGTTGGGAGAGCGGCTCCCCACAAAACAGCACCTGCCCGCCATCAGCGGGTTGTAAGCCTGCCACTGTGAGCAGTAGCGACGATTTGCCGCAGCCGCTGGGACCGAGCAGGCAAACCACCTCTCCCTGTCGCAAGCAAAAGGAAACCCCATCTACTGCGACCACAGACTGTTTGCCCGTGCGGTACTCCTTGCGCAATCCGCTAACCTGTAACAGGGGCGGCTCTACACTCATCGGCGCTACTCCGTCCAACCCGCTTGCTGTAGTTGCAGAGCCAGCTGCGTCGCGCTGGGGGTCAGCACGGGCAGGAAGGCGACCTCGCGCCAGCGGCGGGCGGTATCGCTCTCACGCAGGAAGCCCGCACCGCCTGTCGCCTCTATCTCCAGCCCCACAGCCTGCACCGCCAGGCGTACCCAGCGGATGCGCGTCTGGAATAGCGCGGGTAGCGTCTCGGAGGTTACCTGCTCTTGCTGGGCGAACTGGCGCGTCTGCTCCTGCAACCTCTGCCATTGCTGGCACAGATCGTCCGCCCTCTCCTGCAACACCCTCTTCGCAGATTGCATCTTCGCTGTCGCTTCCTGCAGCGCACGCCGCGCCAGCCCCATCGGCAATCCGCACTGCAACAGCAGAAAGCGCGGTCGTACGCGAGCGAGAAAGGCGTGGGCGTCTTCCGCAAGCAGCCACTGCCGTGACAGACGGACATGATGTAGCGTCACCGTCGCCGTTTGCGAGCTCTGCAGCCCCAGTAACTGCAGGTCCTCGCTTCGCTGTACCCCTTCCGCCTCGGCAGGAACCGCCGCGACCAGCGCGCGCTGCTCATCTACCTGTGCTGCCACAGCCACCACGAACCGTCCGGGCTGTAGATTGGACGCCCAAGGCAGAAAACCGTCCAGCACCACTTCTCCGTCCGAGAGAGTCGCCTGCGTGCGCAACGGCTCCAGACCGCCCAGATGCTTCATCGCGTTGGATAGACCAGTAGCGCCCGCCCGATTGGCGCTCAGCATGTCGGGCAGCAGCAGGTCGCGCAGGGACGAGTTGGGCGTGTGCAGCAGGTATTCGATGAACACGCGCTGGCACCAGAAGAGAAAGCCAGAGGTAAGGCACTCTTCGGAGACCTCAGCGATTGCCTGCACCGCCTCCCAGAGGCGAGTGCCGCTACCGCCATGTGCGCGCGGCACCCCCTGCTGCAAGTACCCCGCCTGCGACAACCAGCCCAACACGGCGCGAGCTTCGCCCTCGCCGTTATTCATGCGGTGAGCCACCGCACGCAACTGCTCCCGAAGCGTGCTGGACTCCATCCTCTTGCCCTCCTAGCGGATGTTCTGGATAGTGGTGATGTGGTCTACGGGTGCGCCCACTACCTCACGCGCTTTCAGCACCGTCTGCTCGTCAGGGCTGTCGTAGAAGCAGAGGCACTTGCTCATGTCCTCGCACACATAAGTGCGCTCGAACTTCACCTCAGGAACCTGCGCGTATAGTGGCGACTTCTCCGCCTTGCGCCGCAGATACGCCTCCATCGTCAGCCCTGCGGGCAGGTTCCACTCCACGAGGTAATTCGCCTTTGCCTTACGCTGGCGCACGGTCTCCAGGTCCTGTCCCACCAGGCGCACCTGCTTCACGAGCTGTGCGCTCAGTCCGCTCTGCTCAAACGCGCTCTTCGCCGTCGCCTCATCCGAAGCAAGCAAGATAACATACAGCCTCGAGTCCTGCGGACTGGCTTGCGCCTCTAATAGCTCTGCATGAGGTTCCACCTTCTGCAGGCTCGCTTCCAGCTGCGAGGCGTCCCAACCGTTCACCTGACTTTCTACCAGATAGAGGTTCATCGCAACCCTCCTTCCTCAAAGTTTACTATGATGATACCATTAGTCAGGATAAAAGTCAAGCAAAGAGGAGTGTGCGGGAAATATTCTTCGCGCAAACTCACTCCGTTGTAGCGTAGTGAAGCGCGCGCGACGAGCGTTGCCGTTCGTCGTGCAGACTTCCGCCTGCAGGGAGTGTGTGAGGAATGTGCCATGCCGAGCCGAAGGCGAAGCACCTACCCCGCTGCGTCCAAAAGGACACGTGGGCAGGGAAAGTGTGGTTCCGCCAAACCGCTTGCACATCCTGCTGCGCAGGAAAAATCCGCCCTAACACTCTAATAGTGTTGTGTGAAAGACAGGGTGATGGAAATCGAGGCGGGGGCAGAGCCGAAAATCTGCTGAGTTCATCGCTGAAGTAGCGAAGCGGCGGTTCCAAACTTGTTACTGGATACAGCGCCACCAGTGAGGCGACGGAGACTGCTGATCAGTCAGCGGGAATGGTTTCATCCGCTCGTGATGCGAGGCGTGCGCTGGATACTAACACCACAAGATGGAGAGGGGATGGGGAGTGTCATCAGTTGGGGACACCTTGGGTCCGCTATTACTGGCATCGGTGCTAGGCGCAGTCGTGGGCTTTGAGAGGGAGCTGCACGGTCGTCCTGCGGGGTTGCGCACTCATATCCTGCTGTCTTTGGGAGCCGCCCTCTTCGGAATGGTCTCCCAGGGGATGGGCGCTACGGGGGGCGACCCTGGGCGTATCGCTGCGCAGGTAGTCACGGGCATCGGATTCATCGGCGCAGGCACTATTTTGCATCTAGGAGGCACCGTTAGAGGGCTGACAACCGCCGCGAGCATCTGGACGACGGCTGCGGTAGGGCTGGCAGTAGGTTTAGACAGGCGCTACTGGTTGGTAGCCGTAGTAGCCACAGTGCTGGCGTTCCTGACATTACGGCTGCTGCACTTGCTGGACGACTGGCTCCGCTTCCGACGTCGCACGCAAGAGGTGGAGGTGTTGCTCCGCGAGTCGCCTACTGCGCTAGGCGCCGTTATCGAGGCGCTGGCTGGACTGCATGCGGAGCTCCAGGCGGTGCGCGCTCTGCCGACGTCGGCTCCGGGCACGCGCCGTTACACATTCTCGCTCGACCTGCCCTCACACCTCCCCATCACCCGCGTGGTGGAGACGCTGGCTCGATGTGAACAGGTAGAGGAGGTGCAGCAGGTATAGTATGCCAGCATTACTAGACATGCGGATTGCTGAAGAGACAGTGCGCCGCGCCCTACAGGAGGACTTGGGCACAGGCGATGTGACCACGCTGCTCACTGTGCCCGAAGGAGTAGAGGTAACGGGCGAGTTCTTGGCGGGACAATCGGGCGTACTGGCGGGGATGCCTGTAGCGGAACGAGTGTTTCACCTGCTCGACCCGCGCGTGCGTGTAGAGCCGCTGGTCAAAGAGGGACAGTATTTCGTTTCTGGCACAGTGCTAGCAGAAGTGCGCGGCGAAGCCCGAGCGCTCCTGATGGGCGAGCGCGTCGCACTGAATTTTCTGCAGCGACTGAGTGGGATAGCCACTCTGACGGCGCGATTCGTAGAAATGGTGCGGGGGTTACCCGTTCGTATCTGCGACACGCGCAAAACCACTCCAGGACTGCGTTACTTAGAGCGCTATGCGGTGCGCGTCGGCGGTGGCTACAACCACCGCTTCGGGCTGTATGACGCCGTGCTGATTAAAGACAACCATCTCGCTGTGTGCGGTAGTGTCGCGGAGGCAGTGCAGCGCGTTCGCCGTGCCTTACCCCATACCATGAGGATAGAGGTGGAGTGCACCACCCTCCAGCAGGTGCAAGAGGCTTTAGATGCGGGAGCAGATATCCTCCTGCTGGACAACATGTCGCTCGATGTGCTACAGGAAGCGGTGCGTTTGGCAAAGGGACGCGCCTTTTTGGAGGCTTCGGGCGGAGTATGCCTAGAAAATGTGCGCCAGATTGCAGAAACGGGGGTAGAGGCAATCTCCATCGGCGCATTGACGCACTCCGCCCCCGCTATCGACATCAAGCTCGAGTTTCGATAAGATACCCTGCTTACACCCGGCGCGCTCGCAGGCGGGCTTCCCGTCGTGCGGCTTTTTGCTTCTCCTCTTTGCGCTTGCGTCGCTGACGCAGCTCGCGCTGTCGCATGCGCATGGCATCACCTCCTTCCAACTGCTTTACCAGCAGGAGATTCTACACGCGAAAGGTAAGAAAGTCAAATGAGATGAGAAGAGGATACGCTATCGTATGGTGTCTTGTTTGCGCTGTAGCGACGGGAGCATTTGCGCAGCTGCCCGTCCCCCCGCCCAAGCCGATTCTCGGCGCGCGCATGCCTGCGCTGAGCCCCGACGGGAAACGAATCGCTTTCGTGTATCGTGGAGATATCTGGATAGCCCCTAGCATGGGAGGACAGGCGATTCCGCTCACGCGCCACGTGGAGATGGACGCCTTTCCTCTCTTCTCGCCAGACGGTAGGTGGGTTGCCTTCTCTAGCACCCGCAACGGCAACTGGGACATCTTCGTCGTACCTGCCGACGGTGGCGAGGTACGCCAGCTGACCTACCACGCCAACAGCGAGGTAGCGCATGGCTGGAGCCCCGACGGCAAATACCTGCTGTTCGCCTCCGTGCGGGACACTCCTAATCATACCCTCTTCGCGCTAGATGTGCGCACCTTGCGCTTCAAGAAGCTCACTGAGGACTATGCCCCCATCAACTACCCCACCTACTCTCCTGACGGCAAGATGATAGTGTACGGGCGATACGGCTTCCATTGGACGCGCCCGCGCTACACTGGCTCGGCGGCGGCGCAAATCTGGCTGCTCGACCTGAACAAAAACACACGGCGCGCCCTTACCAATAACGGCTTCCAACACCTGTGGACGAAGTTCCTCCCCGACGGCAAGAATTTGCTCACCGTCACAGTGGGCGAAGAGACGCCCTCGGTGAGCAAGTTGGGAACCACGCTCCCCAAAATAGTAGATAGTCCGAGCCGCACCCCCAATTTGTGGGTAATAGACCTAGAGGGACGGCGCAGACAGCTGACCTTCTTCACCGGTGGCGCCGTCCGCTTCCCCACAGTAGCATCGCGCACAGGAGATATCGCTTTCGAGTATGAGCACGACCTCTGGTTTCTGCCTGCCGGCTCGCGCAATCCACAAAAGATAGTACTTTACGCTGCCGAGGACGAGAAGCAGAACAGCCGCCGACGTGAAGTGCTCACCTCTGGGGTAACCGAAGCCGAACCCTCCCCCGACGGCAAAACCTTCGCCTTCGGTCTACGCGGAGACATCTGGACAGTGTTGATTGAGAAGCCCAAAGGGGTAGCAGGACGCAGCGCCGAGATCGCCCGTCGCCTTACCGACTGGGCGGGAGACGACTCGGACTTTGTGTGGTCAGCTGATGGCAAGAGGCTCTACTTCACCTCCGACCGTGAGTTCAACACCCGCTTGTACGAGCTGGATATCGAAACGCTGCGGGTGAAGCCGCTCTGGAACCGCTCGGAGGACATCACTCGCCCGCGCCTTTCTCCCGATGGCAAGCAGCTAGGCTTCTGGGTATCCGGTAGCGAGGGCGGGCTGTTTGTGCTCACACTGGAGACGGGCGAGGTGCAGCGCCTCGTAAAAGTACCCGGCACACACTGGTACGGTCTGGGCGGAGGGGATTTCGCTTGGTCGCCCGACATGCGCTGGATGGCTTTCACCTATCGCGGCGCAGACCTGGCGTGGAACATCTGGATAGTGCCTGCTACAGGCGGCGACCCCATCAACATCACTCGCCTCAACGCTTACCACAGCCAGCCTGCCTGGTCGCCCGACGGCAAGTACCTCTTCTTCCAGAGCAACCGCGACGGCGAAGGGCTGTACGTGCTGCCACTCAAGGAGGAACCCGCGCGTACGGTAGACACCGACCTGAAATTCGAGAAGCCGAAGGAGAGGGTGCTGGTAGAGATCGACTTTCAGGACATCCACCGACGCATCCGCAAAGTGGTTAGCCAGAACCCTCAGGCAGACCTGACGGTGAGCAGTGAGGGGCTCATCCTCTTCCTCTCCGAGGGCGATATCTGGTCGGTGTCCTACGACGGTAAGGAGACTCGGCGGTTGACCACAGGCGGAGGCATCTCCAGTCTGCGAGTATCGGCAGATGGCAAACGGCTCTTCTTCATCCGCAACGGCGAGCTGTGGACGATGCGGCTAGAGGGCAACAACCCGCAGGAGAAGGTTACCTTCACCGCCGACTGGGAGCGCGACATACGCGCCGAGCGACGGGCGGCGTTTACACAGTTCTGGCGCAGCTACCATCGCGGCTTCTACGACGCGAACTTCCATGGTAGAGACTGGGAGGCTATCCGCAAACGCTACGAGCCCTTGCTGGACGCTGTGGAGACGCGCGAAGAGTTCGCGACGCTGCTGCAGATGATGGTGGGCGAGCTGGAAGCCTCACATACGGAGGTCTCTCCTGCTCCAGGAGGCAATCCCAGCCCTGTTACCCCGCACCTGGGGTTCACTTTCGACTACACTTACGAGGGACCTGGCATCCGAGTGGGTAAGGTACCACAGGGCGCGCCCGGTTCCTACCCACAGACGCGCATCCGCGAGGGCGAGTACGTGCTGGCAATCAACGGGCAGGACGTGACGCTCGATGAGAACCTTTGGCGTCTGGTGAACGATAAGCAAGGACGTGAGTTTGAGTTCCTCGTCAACTCCCGCCCCAGCAAAGACGGCGCGCGCGTGGTCAAATACCGGGTGCTCAGCAGCAGCGAGTGGAGTGACCTACACTACCGCAACCGTATAGATAGACTGCGCAGGTACACTGATGAGAAGAGCGGAGGCAAAATCGGCTACGTGCACATCTCGGGCATGGGCTTCAACAACCAGGTGCAGTTCGAGCGCGAAGTGTACGAGCAGGTGGTAGGCAAGCAAGCGATGATTATCGACGTGCGCTTCAACGGTGGTGGCAATATCTCGGACACTCTGGTAGACTGGCTGGAGCGCAAGCCGCATGGCTTCTACCGCCCGCGCGATGCCGCTGTAGAACCCGCCCCGAACCGCGCGTGGGACAAGCCGATTGTCGTGCTGATGAACGAACACAGCCTCTCTAACGCCGAGATGTTCCCCTATGCCCTACGTGCCAAAGGTTTGGCGAAGCTGGTGGGAATGCCTACTCCAGGGTATGTCATTTGGACATGGGGACTGCAGCTGGTGGACGGCACAGGCGCACGTATGCCCCAAAGCGGCGTGTACCGTCTGGACGGCACGCCGATGGAGAACAACGGTGAAAAACCCGATATACAGGTGTGGATGACGCCTGACGACTGGCTGGAGGAGCGTGACCCCCAGCTGGACAAGGCGATTGAGATGCTTCTGCGCTAGCGGGTGGAGCTAGTACATGCCAAGCAGAACCTTTCACCAGGCTGAGGCGGAGACGCCTCCTACAGAAGACCCCATGACGCACGTGCTCGGGCGAGTGGTCTTGGCGATGACCCTTCTCTTCTTCCTCTCCACCGCGATTGCTCTTTGGCGGATACCCTCCTGGGCTCTCGCCAGTCTCACCCCCGATGATGCGTTCTACTACTTCAAGATTGCTCGAAACTTCGTGCAGGGATACGGTTTCTCTTTTGACACCATCAACCCCACCAACGGCTTCCAGCCATTGTGGATGTACCTGTTACTGCTTCCCGCTTATTTCACGCGCGAGATGGACGTGGAGGTCTTTCCTCGTGTAGGGATACTCTATCAGTATGTCCTATTATTGGCAGCGACGCTTCTGCTATACCAGGCGCTCCGGAAGTGGTGTCCCCTTGCTATTCTGCTGCTGAGCAGCGCCATTGTCATCCTATTGGGTCTGCGAGTGTTCGTCAACGGGATGGAGACCATCGTTGTCTTCCTCGTCTTTGCGACAAATGTATGGTACCTTAGCCGCCAAGAGCTGGGTTCGCTCACCGCTGGGCACTTCGCAGTGGTTGGTGTACTCGCAGCTCTTGTTTTCCTGTCGCGGCTAGATAGTGTGTTCGCTATGCTCATCTGGATGCTCTTGCAGGCAGTGCTGGTGAAGCAAAACCGTCTCCCCTGGAGCTACCTGTTGTACATGGTCGTCGCTGCAGGGGCTCTCGCCGCTCCTTATCTGCTATACAACTGGGTGGCGTTTGGAGATTGGATGCCCATTAGCGGTAGGTTAAAAAACTCCTTCCCACGCATCGAGCAAATAGACTGGGGGCGAGTTCCCACCGAGCATTTACTTGCTTTGACCGCCTTATCAACGGCTTTGTGGTGGCTGTGGCGGCGCACCCCACAGCAAAGACTGTTGATGCTCTTCCTGCTGGCGTGGCTGCTGGGAAGCGGTGTGCATACACTACACACTATCCTGTTCATGAAGTGGGCGGTGTTTAAGTGGCACTTCTCGTCGTACTGGATGCCTCTTGCAGTGTTGCTACCTCTGCTGCTCACACAGTTCCAACGCACTCGCTGGCGTCGTCTCGCATATGCGGCAGGTACAATTCTGTGGTTAACACTCGCAGTGTCTTTAGTCCTGTTCGTGCGAGAGACCGTACCTACGAAAGGACTACCTACCTGGGCAAGAGCCACCTATCAAGCCGCCCGCTGGACACGTCAGCATACCCCGCCACACGCTGTACTCGCGATGAAAGACGCGGGCAGATTTGGCTACTACTCCGACCGGCGGGTTATCAACCTCGATGGGCTGGTGAACAACATGCAGCTACAAGAGCAGATTCGGGCGGGCAAGCTGCGCCAGTACCTCCAAGACAGGGGAGTGCGCTTTCTAGTTCAACACGCTATCACCCCCGACTCTCAGATGGTGGAAGACGCTCCTGCGGTCACGGCGGGAATCTATCGTCGCACCCGCATCTTCTACCTCAGTCAGCTGTACAACGTGTACAGTGAAGGCATCCCGCTCTATCGAGATGATGAGCGGTTTCGCACACGTCACCGGGGGGGCGTATTCCTCATCTGGGCGCTTAGATGACCTCTGGCAACGTTTGCCGCAGCGCATGGAACATTTCGCCCGCAAACTCCTGGATGAGACGGATGTCCGCCTGCTCATCCTCCGATGCAGGCACGATGAACCGGAAGAAGAACGTCTGCTGACGGTTCATGCCCATGAGACGGGCAGTATACGTCTGCACACGTGCTAGAGCGACGGAAGAGGTCGTACCGAAGGGAGCACGGTACCAATAGATGACGGTCACCTTACGTCCGGCGTTGTCCAACTTCATTAACCTCGCCTCTACAGGAGAGGCAACGCCAGGGATTTGCAGTTGTAGCGAATGTTCGTCTTGTATCTTCCAACCTTGGTCGGGGAAGC
The DNA here is from genome assembly GCA_025057335.1 of bacterium. GTDB lineage: Bacteria > Armatimonadota > HRBIN16 > HRBIN16 > HRBIN16 > HRBIN16. Next base: position 12,227 of record JANWXG010000016.1, read on the forward strand.
AGAGGTGTGGATTATGAAAGGCACCCGCATGCGTGCCTGCCAGCAGCACGAAGTCCAGATGCTTTCCAGAGGGATGGATGTAGGTACGAGAGATGATGGCATCAGGACGCAGCGCCTGGAACACCAGTGCGCCCATATCGTAGCGCTGACCATGCCAACTACCTACCTGCATCGGTACGCGCTCTTCAGTAATCTCAACCAGAGCGCGTCCCTGTCCCGGCTGTGTCACCAGCACGACTGCTGCCGTGGCTACACTGAGCCCAAGCAGTATCCACAGGTTGCGCAACATATGCTTTGTAGGGTTCTGCACAGTCGGTTCTATCGTCGCCATCCTAACATCCTCCCTATCTGGAACAGTACGGCAAATGCGACCACCAATACGAGGTATCCGCTCCAGTCGTGGAACTTCAGTCCTGCTGCCTCGCCCCACTTCGTGCCTACCATCCCAATGAGGGCGATACGCAACCCGTTAATCGCGATAGCGATGGGAATAGCAGAGATGACCAAGATCGCCTGCCTGCCCAAGCTGGTGCCAATGTAGTAGGCGAAGAAAGCGGCGAAAGTCGCCATCGAGACTACCATCTTGAAGCCGCTACAAGGCACACCTACATCCAAGTCGAAGCCGCCAGGGATGTAGATGAAGTTCCCCACGCGGCGCGTCTCATATCCCACTGTTCGGAGGATGGTGTCTGCCACCGTAGTAGACCAATCCTGTGCCGGCTGAGAAATCTCATCGAAGATGACACCAGGCAAAGGCATCATAAACCCCAAGAACAGAATAGGAAACCACAGCAATCGGACAAAGTTCCAGCCCCATATCGCTGCTGTGATGCCGTACACCAACATGAGGAACGAGAACGAGGAGAGCGTGCTCGAGGGAGCAATGTGCCCCAGCAAACGCAGTAGCAGCGCTGGCACTATGAGGGCGAAAGCCCACAGGCTGGGACGAGGTACAGCCCGACGTAGCTCCTCCCGACGCATCCATACCATGTACGCCGCAAGGAACGGCACCAGCACACCGTGCGAGTAGTAACCCGTCCACTCAAACCATTTGTTTTTCCAGTCTACGAACAGAGAATAGTAGGCGATGAAGAGTGTCACGACCAACCCCACCCCCATCCAGAGGACGGGGTTAGGCAACCACTGCTTGACAATCCACAGGTTTGGCTTGCGGATAGCTTCGTTCATTGCTGTCTCAACGCTCCTCTCCGATGAATGAACCTCTCTGCTGGATCGACTCTGCGGAGAGCGCCCCTGCTGTCGCCGACGGAGCCCCTCGGTGACCAAATGTCCAGTGTCTGTTCGCGAAGAAATTCCAGAACACGACTATCCCCGTCGCGAGCAGCTTGGCTCCGTTAAACACCCATTTCGGATGCGGGTCCTGGTTGTCTAATAATAATACGAGACTCACAATCGTGTAGTTCAGCAAAGCGCCGATGACGTTAACCGTCACGAAGCGAACGAACTCCTCATGCACAGCGCGTCGCTGACGGTCACGAAACGTCCAACGACTGTTCCAGAAGTAGCCGTTGACCACCGCCACGCAGAATCCCATCACGCTGGCTAGCGCCGCTGGGCGTATCTTCAGCACGTAGTAAGCAACGTTCGCCACAGTGAAGTCGATAAGCGTGCTACTGGTGCCTACGATGCAAAACTTCACAAACTGGCGAATGCCCTTCCTGCGCAGTTGCTCCCTAACCCAGTTGCCACACGGAAGTCTCATCCATCGCTCCTAAAACAAGATTGCCCACACAGCTACGGCTATCCACAGTAGTATTGTGACTTGAATCCCTCTGTCCTCGAGCAACACCTGCTCTGGAGCTCCACCCAGGTCTTTACGGTACACCAGGTACAGGTATCTGAAGATGCCATACATGACCAAGGGAATAGTATACTTCAAGTTCTCGTGCTGCGCGGCGGTTGCGCTCTGGATGGTGTACAGCGCATAAGTGATGATGGTCGCCGAACTGACTATCGCGATGAACTGGTCGAGCAGCACCACGCTGTATTCGCCCAAGGTTGCGCGGTGATTGACCGCCTCTTCGCCCAACAATACCAGCTCATGCCTACGCTTGCAAAAGCCCAGAAAGAGCGAGAGCAGACTGGTGCATGCCAGCAACCAGCCCGAGATGTTTACATCGATGGCAACCGCCCCTGCTAATGCCCGCAAAACAAAGCCCGCCGCGATTAAGAATACGTCCAGAATGACGATATGTTTCGCCCCCAGCGAATAGGAAAGAGAGAGCGCCAGATACAGCGCCGCCAGCCCGCCGAACGCTGGACGCACCCAAAACGCTATCACCAACCCCACTAGCGCAGTGCTGAGCATCCACCACACGGCTACTGTGATTGGGAGTCTGCCCGAGGCGATAGGGCGCAGACGCTTCGCAGGATGTCGTCGGTCCTCCTCGACATCGCGCAGGTCGTTGTAGATGTATACGGCTCCTGAAATCAAGCAGAAGCTGAGGAAAGCAAGCAGGTTCAGCCCTACCCTATGGACGTCTCCCAGTTTCTCCGCGAAAAGTAGCCCCGCGAAGAGCAGCAGGTTTTTGCTCCATTGGCGAGGTCGCATCGCGACCACGCCCCACCTTATCCACTCCAGAGGGTTCGTTTGCTGAAGCGGTATCTCGGATGAATGCAACCACTTCATTGCTCTACCTTACTCGTGATGGCTTGTCAACAGGCTCCCCTGCCAGACAACACCGCTGGCACTGTAAAGATAAGGATTTTCAGGTCAGTCCAGAAGCTCATCGTGTCGATATAGATATGGTCGAGTTCCACCCACTCGCGAAATCCGATGTCGCTACGCCCGCTGATCTGCCACAGGCAGGTCAAACCAGGGGTCACGCTCAAGCGGCGCATCTCCCATTCCCCGTAGCTGGCGACCTCCGAAGGTAGCGGGGGGCGCGGCCCCACTAAACTCATCTCCCCTCGCAGTACATGCAACAGCTGCGGGAGTTCATCTAGACTATAGCGACGCAAGAACCTCCCCACACGGGTTACGCGCGGGTCGTTGCGCATCTTGAAAACCGGTCCCCCGCGCACCTCGTTTCGAGGTAGCAAATCCCGCTTCATCTGTTCAGCGTTTCGCACCATAGAACGGAACTTGATGAAACAGAAAGGCTTCCCCCCCTTGCCAATGCGTGTCTGCTTGAACAGCACTGGTCCGGGCGAATCCAGCTTAATCGCTATCGCGATCAGTAGCATGAGTGGTGCGAATAGCACCAGCGCTACGCTGGCCACTACGACATCCAGCAAGCGCTTTGCCACACGATAACCTGGAGCCAGATGCTTAACAGGTACCTGAACGCTCAAGACAGGCGTATTCCACTCCCCCGTTGCGGCAGCTGCTGTGCCGGATGCCGGCGTGTGCATGTGAGTCATCTCCTCTCCGGTCTCCCTTCTCCCAAAAACCCAGTGAGCACACTAACACGAAGCGAGATGCTTCCCCCTTTCCTCCTGCTAGAGGGAGCAGAAAATTTTATCCTCTAGGCAAAGCACGGGTCGCCGATTGACGCAGAGCCAATTCCCGATACGCTCTGCGGTAGTAGTAGGTTCCCCGACTGTCTTCTGGGCGCACTTTGTTCAGCACGGCGCCAATCAGATTGGCTCCTACCTGCTCTAGGCGTGCGTGGAACTCCGCCTCTGCCCCTCGCGAGGGCTGTCCTGCTGCGTGTACGATAATCACGTTCTTGACGTGCGCCGCAATCAGGGTGCTATCAGCGAAGATGATGCCCGCCGGCGAGTCGAAGATGACGAAATCCGCCAGTCGGGTCGTACGCTCCACGAACTGTTCCATCGCAGGCGAACGCAACAGGCGCACAGGGTTGGTTGCCGACGAGCCTGCAGGGATGAGCACTAGCCCCTCGATCATCGTGGGAACCGCCACGTCCTCAATAGACTTCTCTCCTGCAAGCACGTCCGCTAAGCCGAGCGAATTGTCCACGCCGAAGCGGGTATGCAGAGTCGGCTGACGCATATCACCGTCTACGAGAAGCACACGCGCTCCATCACGCGCTAAGGTAATAGCCAGGTTGGCTGCGGTCGTACTACGCCCGACGTTGGGTTCGGCGCTAGCAATCACTACCGCCGACCCTTGCATCTGTCTACTGGCGTACCAAAGGTTGGTCGAGAGTATCTGGTAAGATGCGCCAACAGGCGTGAAGCCATCCTGTTTATCCAGCGCATCGTGCTTCGCTAGGGGAATGACCGCGAAGACAGGCAGCTTGAGTAGACGCTCTGCCTCTTCGGGCGTGCGTACAGACGTGTCCAGCTGTCCCAGTAGCAATACTACCGAGCCGGCGATTAACAACGACAGCAGCAGCGCCAAAGCCGTCTTCAACCCGGTCTGTTTGGGAACTGCGAAGACCTGTGGCGGGTCGAGAAGCACGAGGGTCACAGATTGCGCTCCTCTCTCCTTGGCGCGCGCTTCTTCCAGTTTCTGCAGGTAGAGGTTGTAGGTTTGCGCTGCCGTGTTGGCTGCCAGCTCCAACCGAGCTAGTCCTGCCTCCTTGCGCGGCATGTCGGCGAGCTCAGCGAGCACGCGGCGCAGGGGTTCTCGGTATGCCTCAGCGCGCTTGGCAGCTGCTTCCTCCGCTACTCGGGCAGTGATATACGTCTGTAGCGCTGCGTCCCGAATAGGGTTGCGCGAGCGCGTCATGGAGTTGAGAATCTGCTCGCTTTCCAAGCGCATTCGCGCCTCGATCTCCTCAATCTGCGCTCGCAGCGCCACTACGTCCGGATGACGGTCGGCTTTGGTTTGCAACTCCTTCTGCAAAGCCGCCTGTGCGCGCGCTAGGTCGAGACGAAGTTGCTCCAATACGGGGTTGCTCGCCATCACGCGCTGCATCTCCTCATACTCGTTTCTGGCATATTGGCTGCGCAGTTCCCGCTCTGCCGCCAACCGCCGTGCCCGCGCCTCTTCCATCTCGACGGTGGCTTGGTCTAGGTTGGCACGATACTGTGCAGCACGCTGCACGAGTATCTGTGTCTGTGCGTCCAGGTTGCCGCTAATGCGATTCGCCAGCTTGTACATGGCGAGGTCTCTGCGTTTCGCATCGAGTTCCGCCTTGGCGGCAGGTAGCAGCTCGTTCTCCAGGCGTTCACGTTCTGCACGCACAGCACCCTGCGTCATCTCGTTGTAACGTTCCGTCGCTTTCGCCACCAGCACGCTCAGGGTAGTCAGAGCGCTGTCGGGATCTTGGTCTTGCACCCTTACGCGTACGAACTCGGTATTCGGCACTGCCTCCACCCGTAGCCTTCCCGCCAGCGCCCTAATGCGTTCGGGAAGCGAGCCTTCTGGCAGCGCGCTGGGACGCAGCACCAGCAGGTCGTTGATGGCTCGGCTGATAACGGTGTTGCTCGTGACTATCTGCATCAGGTTCTGCTGGCGCAGCACAGGGTCGTTAATCAAAGCGCGAACGGGAAAGATTTCGGTGGCAGTTTCTCCAATCGGTCGCTGTTCCCGTAGCACCGCGACGGCTTCGTACTTCTGTGGCGACGTGCGCGACCACACCAGCACCGTACCTGTGCATAGCAGCACTACCAACGCGATGAGACGCCATCGCCGTTTCAAAATCATATACTGACGCCAGAACTCCACCTGCGAATCGCCTCCTTCTTTAGTAGCGATAGAATGCTCGGTTGAGTAGGAAGTTGCGTGTGAGGGCTATGGTCGCTACGACACTGTATATCTGGTTCCAATCGGGTTTTCTCACCTCGGGCACATACACAGTATCGCCAGGCTGAAGGGGAATATCCTGCGAAACATCCCCCTTGTCGATGAGCCGGAGCAGGTTCACGACGATACGCTGTGGCTTGTCCGGCGCGTTCGGGTTAGGGCGAATGACGTACACTCTGCTGAGCGTACCTTTCTCCTGATGCCCGCCAGCGCGGTTGATTGCCTCCAGCACCGTCGTGCTGCTCTTCCAGGGATATAGCCCGGGGCGCATCACTCTGCCCAACACGTATACTCGGTTGACTACGTCTTCAGGGATGAAGATAACGTCATCTGGCTGCAAGCGATAGTTTTGACTGAGATCTCCTTTGTAGAAGAGCTTCTCCAGGTCTAGAGGAATGGTTTCCTCGGTGCCGTCTGGACGTTTGCGGCGAAGCAAAGCATCCTTTAACAGCGCCCGGTCAGGGTCGAAGCTACCCGCCATCGAAATGGCGTGCATCACGGTCTCGCCCTCTTTGAACTCGTATGAACCGGGACGCAGCACCATTCCCAACACAGCCACGCGCGGGCGGTTCACCACGCGGATGCTCACGCTCACGTGCGGGTCACGCAAGAACTGTGCCTCGATTAACGCCTGGCGTATCTTCTCTGCTACCTCCCCTGCGGTCAATCCCCGCACAGTGATAGTGCCTACGATGGGCAGGTGGATGGTACCGTCTTGCGCCACCACCAGCTCTCGAGTCAGATTCGGGTCTTCCACGACTGTGATTTGCAGGACGTCATCACGTTGGATGCGGTAGTCGCCGTCGGCCACCGCTAGGATGCTGCAAGCAAGCAGAAGCAGTGCTAAGCCCATCTTTCTCATCACTGTGTTACCTCCCGACTATGCTATTAACGCAAGATTCGTACCAAAACTGCCTACCGGTTGTTTATGGGCACTAAAACCCCGCTACTTGCGAGGGCAAATGGCTCATCGAGATACTGGTCGAAGGCGCTGACAGCTTCTACTCTCACTAGCACTCGTGAGTATGCACGGGTGACCACCACCTGTTGCACGTTGTCGATAGTGGAGTCGGATATGCCGATAATGTTGCCAGTGCTCTCGTCGATGAGCGTGAGTCTGAGGTTAGCGAGCGCACGCAGGTAAGTCCAGCCTGAATAGGGCGAGAAGCCTGCGCGGCGGTGCCACACGAGCGTCACTTTTCCCCCGGCAGGAAGTCGCGTGCGGAAATAGGCGACGCTACCTGACATCCCTGCAGGACGAACAGAACCTGTAGCATACTGCCGATTGACCACATGCTGCATCGCTGCACGCAGGTCGACGTATCCCCAACCCCATTCTTTATCCCAGCCCGAGCTGCCCCTGTCTTCCGCGCTGTTGATTAGCACCGCTTTCAGCAACAGGGGGTCGTGGATGCCCATGTCGTGCAGTAACGCGAGTGCTCCCGTCACGTGCGGTGTAGCAACGCTGGTACCACTGGCGCTCACAAAGCTGCTTCCCGAACCGGTAGTTGTGACAATCCCTACGCCTGGCGCGGTCACATCGGGCTTTTTGCGTCCGCCGAGGGTGGGGCCGCGACCGCTGAATCCGGCTATCACGTCATCGCTTCGGTCGATTGTGTTGCGGTCATCCGAAGCCGCCACAGAGATGCCGTTGTAGGCAGTAGCTGGCGTGAGCAGTCTCTTCTCGGGGCCGCCTGCGTTGCCTGCTGCTATAGCCAATGGTATCTGGTAAGTGTAGATGAAGGCATCGAAAGCTCGCGAGAGGAGGTCGTCATCCTGGTCTGTGGAGGCGCCGAAGCTGCAATTAATGCCTGCCAGTCCCACTCCACGAGGCAGGGGCGCTTCGCGGGCTGCCCACTCCATGGCAAGCAGGACATCGGCACCGTTGAGGGAGCCCCCTCCGCTCGTCGTTCGATACCCTGCCTTCAGCACCATTCCATACCCCGCGAACGGAGCCACTCCCTTGCGCGTGGCGCTGTTGGCAAGCGCTACTCCCGCTACCAGTGTGCCATGCCCCTGCAAGTCACGAGAGGTGGTATAGTCGTCGTTGTAGTCGCTGGCAAGCCTGCCGTTGTCATGGAACGCCCGAATGCCGCTGCCCAGCCCAGGCACGGTGCGGTTGGGAATAATCCAGGTGCGTGCGCTGAGGGCCGAGTGTGTATGGTTGACCCCGGTGTCCATAATGGCCACTGCCCAGGTAGGGGCAGTGTAGCCCTCGTCCCAAACCGCTGGGGCAAATAGGGTAGCGGTAGAGACCTCTAGCTGCGGCTGCAACAGGGGAGGATACCATACGGCAGCCACTCCCGGCACCTTCAGCAGTTCTGGTATGCGCCGCGTGGGCATACTCACCACAAAGCTATTCAA
>JANWXG010000170.1 GCA_025057335.1 bacterium
AGGGCGGGTCGGCGAACACCATGTCCACCGACCGCTCAGGCAGCTCCGCCATCACCTGCACACAGTCGCCCTGCAGAATCTGATTCACTGGTAGCGGCGTCATCTTGGCTCTCCGTCACTCTGTGGAGGTTGTTTGGTATGCCCTCGAGCGTTCATAACAGACCGCACTGGAGAGACGCCCTCCCTCGCGTCCATTCACCCAACATTTGGAGGGACGCGCTCTGTCGCGTCCACGCACAGGGTCACGACGGAGCGTGACCCTCCAGAGAACCTGCATCATGGTCACGACGGAGCGTGACCCTCCAGAAGCTATCCACATACGTTTGGAGGGACATGCTCTGTCGCGTCCACATGGGGTCACGGGGGAACGCGCTTCCCCTCTGGCAACGACACCTGTATACGGCTACGTACGCGCTCCTGACGAAATGGACACAGGTCCAAACGCAGGCACAGCCATATCCTCTTCGTCGGTCAAGTTGCAATAGGGGTCGATGCCGAAGCCGTACCACAGGAAGGCGTTTTGCGGACACGGCTCGGTCAGGTGCAGCAGCACGTCGGTGGGCACGGCGGGGTCAACCGCCTCTTTGTAAATCAGACGGTAGGCATGGTGCTGCGCCGTGCGCAGCGAGAAGCCCGACACCCTGCCTGCCGAGACGAGTTTGCCGTTGACGTCAGTGAAACGCACACGGATGCGGGTACGCTCCCCGTTGTCGAACCATGCGCCCTCCAGTTGCGGCCCCCGTTGCAGGTCGGTTCGCCCGAACAGCTCGCGCAACGCCACCTTCGCCAGCCGCCTACCTATTCGCTTCAGCCCTTGCGTGCCCACGTGGATAAGGTCGTCCAGCTCCAGGTCTACCGCAGGCACGACGGCGCTATGGGGTATCTCGTTCGCCAGAGTGCGCTGGTGCTCGCGAATCTGGCTCCAGGCTGCCTCGCCCTCCAGCGGCATCGCTACCACAAACCGTCCGAGCTGCACGTAGTAGAAGGGCAGCGCAGGGTCGCCCAGGTCGGCGCGCAGCCGCTCGATGAAGTGGGCGAACCGTTCGGCGAAGAGGGGAGCGTCGTTTGGGTTGGCGTCGCTCTCGCCCTGATACCACAGCACGCCTTTCACCCTGCCTCCCACAGCGCGCACGCGGCGGAGCAGGGAGCCGTACAGCGAGCCTCCTCCCAGATGGGCAAGGTTGGGGCTCCATTGCGTCATTGAGGTACCGCCGTGCGCGCAGGGGATGAGTCCAATCGGCACACCCGTCGCCTCCACCATCGCTTTCGCGAAGGATAAGCCCAAGCCAGCCCCTTTGGCGCGCGAGCGATGCCACTCCTCATGCAAATCGCTTCCAACAGGCGGAAACCCCTCGTGATGCACAGGGTCAGGCGAGCAGCAGAGCCAGTGCAACGGCTCCTGCGCCACCTCCCACTGCTCTGCCATTGAGTAACTGTGAACCAGGGGATGGGGCGTTTCCACATCTATCAGGTCGCCGACGCCCTCCATGTTGGACTGCCCCGCCAGCACCCACAGGTCGCCTACCAGCACATCTCGCACCTCTGCCACCTGTTCGGGCTGACCGCGCAGGCGGAAGCGCAGCGTGTAGGCGCTCCCTGTCGTCAGACGCAGAGATGCCTGCCAGCGCCCACCTGTAGCGGTGCCTGCCTCCGTCCAGTCCTGCAGGGGAGTATCCTCCTCCCGTAAGACCTGCACTTCTACCACATCAGTGAGCTCTGTAGAGCACCGTCCACTCACGCTGACCGTGGCAGCGCCTTGCTCATCACGTTGAAACACCTGATAGTCGTTTGCGCCCTCCTCAATTCGCAGCATCTCTTCCCCCTATTGACTGACACCATGCCTTCTGCGCACTCCAGTGCGTTGTATCTAATTCCTTCCTGTCGCAACGTATCTCCTGCCCTGCCTTCGGAGCTGGCACAGTCGCCCAGACAGGGCGAAGCGGTGCGGGCACGTTTGTAGTGCGCACTTCAGTGCGCCATCCGTGTTAGTAGTCGCGCACGTCAGTGCGCCCCCTGTCATTCTGAGCGAAGCGAAGAATCTCCCAGATGCTTCGCCTTCGGCTCAGCATGACAGCAAAACGCCTCCCCTTTGCCTTCCCGCTCAACGCCTGCGGATGCGACAGAGCGCATCCCTCCAGGCAGTTTCTGGAGGGTCGCGCTCCGTCGCGACCGCACGACCAAATCTGGAGGGTCGCGCTCTGTCGCGACCGCGCAAAACCGACGGCTCAGCAGAAGCCTCGCCCTCCAAATTGAAGTCTTTGGAGGGCGAACCTCCCAGCGAGCCGAATCGAGAACCATCATCTAGAGCACAGCTCAGCCGTTGTAACGAACCGTGCTGGATAGGGCGTTGGGTTGACGTGCTGATAGCGCGGGAAGAGGGCGCTCCCCTCCGAAGCACCTGTGGACGTCGGATAGAGGCGCCCTTCAGTATCCGTATGCGGAAGCGGAGGCGACGTAGGCTCGATAGGTGGGGAACATCACGGCTGCCAGCACCACCGCAGTCAGCAGGGCGCACGCGGCGAGGGTTCCCCACACCGGTCTCTGTCGCCACGCAGGCAGAAGCGCTACCGCTGGCGTTAACGATGCGACGACCAGCGCGCCGATGCGCCACAACGGCACGGGCACAAACGCCACCGCGTTCACCCAGATAAGCCCAAGCACTCCCGCTGTCCACGCCACGCCTCCAGCGCCGAGCCTTCCGTCGCGACGCCACCACACCAACGGAACCAGCGCTCCCACAACGGCAGCGACCGCCCCGCTCAATTGCGACAGGGAGGAGCTGTTCGACCAGAGCAACACGAATCCTCCTCCACCCGCCACCATCGACAGCACCAGGGGCAGCGGCAGTCCTGGCACCCGTTCGGCAAGCCGCTCCTGCAGGCTCCACCAGAGCCACCATCCCAGCGCCAGCGACAACCACCAGAGGTATGCCGCAGAGCCCTGCCACACACCACCCATCAGCGGGCGCAACACCAGCCAGGAGACCACCGCTACCAGTATGGCGCGCCCGATGTCGCGCAGGAGGCGTCGGGAGGCAAGCGTGTGCTCGGCGAAGCCCCACGCGCCTGCCGCAATGGCTACCACAAAAAGCCACTCATTGGCATCCACGGGCGGGAACCCCAGCGGCAAGCCCAGGATGCGCCAGTGCGCAAAAAGGTAGCCTGCGGCGAGGGCGAGAGGGATGCCCCAGTGCGTGGGCGCCCCCTCCCTCCGCCAGGCTCGCCAGCTGACTAACAACAGCACGAAAGTGATGGTAGCGGGGAGCACCGCTCCCCAAAATAGCTGCTGTAACAGGAACTGCATCCTCTTCTCCCTTACTGCCGAATGGCTTCCACGCTGAGAGTCACCCGTACCTCGTCGCCCAACCCGGGCAGCCCATAGCGGATACCGAACTCGCTACGCCGAATAGTGAAAGTGGTCTCAAAGCCGATGATGTCGCGCCCCTGCGCGTTCTTGCCCTTCCCCGTCAGGTTTACGGTCGCTGTCACCGGGCGGGTCACGCCGCGCATCGTCAGGTTGCCCTGCACCTGCACCGTGTCGGCGTTGACCCGACGGATGCTGGTGCTGCGGAAGGTAATGGTGGGGAACTGTCGCGCGTTGAAGAAATCGGGGCTGCGCAGGTGGTTGTCGCGCTGCTCGTTGGCGGTGAAGACGCTGTTGGCGTCCACCTCAATGTTGATGGAGCTGCGTGCTGGATTCGCCTCGTCAACCACTACCGTGCCTTTGACATCACGGAACATCCCGTACACGAAAGCGGTGTTCATGTGCTTGACGCGGAACACCAGCGAGGTGTGTACAGGGTCAATCTGGTAGGTTTGCGCCAGAGCGGGCAACGCGCACAGCGTCGCCAGCAAAGCGGTCACTACGGCAACAGGTTTCCATCGAGCGTACATGGTCATCCTCCTCCTCTCACTTGGTTTCTTAGCTAGCCTCCTCTGCAGTGGCGTGCGTGGACAGTTGTTCGGCAGCCTCTGGTGCCCGCAAGGAGTTCACCAGCGTCTGACCGAACTGCTGCACGGTCTCCTGGCGCAGGCGGAAGTAGTGGTGCTGCCCCTGCTTGCGCATCTCCACCAGCTCTGCGTTGACCAGCACGTTGAGATGGTGGGAGACGGTCGCCTGAGCGATAGGGAACAGCTCCGCCAGCTGCCCACAGGAGACCTCCCCGCGCGAGGCGATTGCTTTCAGCAACGCATAGCGTGTCGGGTCAGCAATCGCCTTCGCCACTCGCAACAGCCTCGAGTCGTCCATCTACGCCACTCACGGGTTCTGAGATGTTTGTCTATGCTTCTATACATCTATGCGGAGGCGAAAAGTTCCGCACGGGGGAACTTCTTCCCTTGAGGAAGCGATATATCTAGTGCATCAAAATATGTTTGGTTTTCCGTGCGCCTGTCTTCCTGTGCCTAGCAAAAAGGAGGTTCCGTATGGAGAGAACGCATGTCGTGGTGCTCGGCGCAGGGTTTGGCGGCTTGAGCGCAGTGCGAGAGCTGGCACGCGACCGTCGGGTGCGCGTGACGTTGATAGACCGAAACAACTATCACCTGTTCCAGCCGTTGCTGTATCAGGTGGCGATTGCAGGGTTGGAGGCGCCACAGATTGCCTGGCCCATCCGGGCGTTGCTGCGCCGATATCCCAATGTGCGCTTCCTGATGGGCAACGTGGAGTCGGTGGACACTGTAGACAAGCGCGTGTGGGTAGACGGCAAGGCGGTGTCGTATGACTACTTGGTGGTGTCGGTAGGCAGCATCGCGCACGACTACGGCATCCCTGGCGTGCGTGAGCACGCGATACCGCTCAAGTCCTTGAGCGACGCCATCCACATCCGTGACCGCGTGCTGAGCGCGGTGGAGGAGGCGGTACGCACGGTGGACGCAGCACGCCGTCGGGCATTGCTCACTTTCGTCGTGGTCGGCGGCGGTCCCACGGGCGTGGAGTTGGCGGGCGCCCTGGCGGAGCTGAACCGTCACGTGCTCGCCAGAGACTACCCGGAAATTGCGCCAGAGGAGATACGCATCATCCTGCTGGAGGCAGGAGAGCGGTTACTGAGTTATCTGTCCCCTGCTTCCTCCGCTTACACACAGCGCACGCTGGAGCGGATGGGCGTGACCGTGATGACGGGAAGCGCGGTCTCCGAGGTGACGCCGTTTGGCGTGCGGCTGCAGGATGGTTCCTTCCTGCCTGCCTACGTGGTCATCTGGACGGCGGGAGTGAAGGGCATGCCGCTGCCGGGACTGCCCGCGGGGCGCAACGGACGCATTCCGACCACGCCCCAGCTGTTTATCCCAGAACACCCCGACATCTACGTCGTGGGCGACCTGAACGGGCTGGAGGTGGACGGGAAGCCCCTGCCGCAGGTGGCTCCCTGCGCCAAGCAGCAGGGAGCCTGGGCGGCGCGCAACATCCTGCGACGCCTGCGCGGTCAACCCGAGCTGCCCTTCCGCTACTGGGACAAGGGGAATCTGGTGACCATCGGACGCAATCACGCTGTGGGCGAGGTCAGGGGCTTGCGCTTCACGGGGCGACTGGCCTGGCTCGCCTGGCTGGCGGTGCATATCTACTACCTGACGGGCTTCCGCAACCAGGTGATGGTGCTGGGCAACTGGATATACAGCTACTTCACCTACGACTTCGCGGTGCGCGTCATCCATCGCAGGCACCAGTTCCCATATCCAGAGGAGGCAGTGCGCCTGGAGGAGCCGCTGGTGGAGACCTCCGCGTCGTGAGCCAGCGCGCCTTCTCTCTCCAGAGGGCTGAGCAGACTGAAGCCTGCACGACGAGCAGGGCCACGATATGCAGCCCCTTCTACCTCTGCTTCCGATGAGCGCAAAGGGGTATCCCCCCCCTCGTGAGGAGATAC
>JANWXG010000171.1 GCA_025057335.1 bacterium
GCTGGAACTGGGGCAGCCGTTGCACGCCTTCGACCTGGACCTGCTCCCTGAAGGGCACATCGTGGTGCGACGGGCGCGACGAGGGGAGCGAATTGTGACCCTGGACGGCGTGGAGCGTGAACTGCAGCCCGACATGCTGGCTATCTGCGACACGAGCCATCCCGTTGCTATCGCAGGTGTGATGGGCGGTAGTGAAACGGAGGTGACCGAGAACACGCGCAACGTGCTCCTCGAATCGGCGCACTTCCACCCTACCTCCATCCGACGCACATCCCAGCGACTGCAACTCTCCACCGAAGCCTCTTACCGCTTCGAGCGGATAGTAGACCCAGGCGGAGTGGTAGCGGCACTGGACAGGGCGTGCGATCTGCTGGAGCAGATTGGCGCGGGCACGCCGCTGCCAGGCGTCGTCGACGTTTACCCGCGCCCTGTGGGCGAGCGCATGGTGACGCTGCGCCCAGAACGCTGCAACCTGTTGCTGGGGCTCCAACTGGACGCGACGACGATGCTAGACTGCCTGCGCCGTCTACAGTTGCAGGCGGAACTCCGCGACGGAGTAATCTACGTCACCGTGCCCACTTTCCGCCCCGACCTCCGTATTGAGGAAGACCTCGCGGAGGAGGTCGGACGGGTGTATGGTTATGAAAACATCCCGGAGCGGCTTCCCTTTGGACACACACATCGCGGGGGCGACAGCCCGAACACGCGCCTCGTGCGCCCGCTTCAGGAAGCGCTCGTGCGAGCTGGTCTGGTGGAGGTGCACACACACACCCTGCGCGCCCCAGGACCTCTGGATGACCCGCATCGGACGCCCGTGCGCGTGCGGAACGCCGCAAGCGAGGAACTCAGTACCTTACGCAACTCCCTGATCCCCTCGCTCGTGGACGTCGTGTTGCATAACTTAGCGCGGCGGCAGACGGAGATTTTCCTGTTCGAAGTAGGGGCGGTATTCTCCCAGCTGCCCGACGGCGACTACGATGAGAGGCTGAAAGCGGGTTTCGTGCTCACTGGCTCCGTCTTTCCACCCAGCTGGGATGCGCGCTACCCTACCGTTGACTTCTTCACTGCCAAGGGTATCGTGCATGCCCTGCTGGAGGCGGTAGGTATCAGTGCAGCAGAGTATCTTCCCCTCTCAGACCCCCGCTTCCACCCGGGGCGCAGCGCAAGCGTGCTGGTCGGCGGGTATGAAGTCGGCATCTTCGGCGAATTACACCCCGATATACTGGAACGGCTGGACATCGCGCGCCGCACCGTTCTAGCTGGCGAATTCGATGTGGAGGCGCTCTGGTCACACGCCGCAGGGCGCCGACGCTACGTGCCCCTGCCCAGGTATCCCGCAGTGTTGCGCGACATCGCCGTCGTCGTGCCCGAAGAGATACCTTACCAGAGTGTAGAGAACACAGTGCGGGAAGCGGGAGGCGCCCTGCTGGAGAGCGTGCAGCTGTTTGACGTCTACCGCGGCGAGCGCATCCCCGAGGGTACTCGCAGCCTCGCCCTCTCGCTGACCTTCCGCAGCCCTGAGCGCACCCTCACCGACGACGAGGTAGACCAGGTGGTCGCGGGCATTGTGCGCACCCTGGAGCAGATAGGGGCGCGCCTGAGAACCTGAGCCGAGACGCGCTCTATTGCACGGTCATCTCCCATCGCAGCGTGACGCTCTCCCCGGGCTTCAGCTCCCTCTGCGGCAGGAACAGCTCGATATTGGCGCGACGAGCAGGGGCATGCCAGTTGAGGTAAACCTGCTCTACCGCCTCCCGAGGAAAACGCAGACGCAGCGTCGGCATCCCGCGTGCCTGCAGGACGACCTCGCCATCGGGCAGCTTCTCCCCCGTGAGCTCGAGGTATCCGAAGTCGGCGACCATCTGCTCGCCCTTCGCGCCTGTCACGCTGCGCCATCTGTAGCGTGCCCCCTCCCCGTAGGCGAACTCAGGATGACTGCGCGGGCTCACCTGCAAGGGCGCTTCCCCCCGATTGCGATAGACCGTCTCCACCACCAGACGCGCACTATCGCCCATCAAGCTGACCGTGCGCAGCACCTCCAATCCGTTCGGTAGCCGGAGCTCCAGCAACACCTGCGTGGATGACGTGGCTTTCACGGTGAACGGCTCGCGCCAGCCGACGCTACGATATTCCCGCAGGGCGTACTCCTCGTAGCCGCCGTCAGCGGGAGCCTCTGGGGTTGCGCCCGCGTCCGTGAGGAGGTTGCGCCCTTTGCCTGCAGGAAGAATCCGTACGATACGCCCTCCAAGGGCAGGCACGATGTCGACACGCAAGGCGCTGTTCTGCAGAGTGACCACGGGATACGACTGCTTATCCTGAGCGGTCACCTTCTCGATGAACTTCTCGACGCCGCTCCACTCCTCCACATTCGTGATACCGAAGCGTCTGATTTTGTCGAACACTATCTCACGCAGGCGTATCGTTTCCGGGTGGCGCCCCGCTACATATTGACCGTCTATGACCTGCCACTGGAAGACCTGCTGCACCAGCTGCGTGTACTCTATCCAGAGACGGGCATGCTGCACGCGAGCCAGCACTTCTGGATTGTCCTGCACCGCCTTTTCCGCAGCGTCGAACAGCCTCTGTGCGCGCTGTAGTATCTCTGGGCGCACATACGCCACCGTCGGCGGGTCGAAGATTCGCACGTGGGCGCGTCGGTCTCCCTGAGCGGTCTTGCCCTCGCGCACGGGCTGATGTACGAGGTCAATGTAGCGGCGGATGTAGGGAGCGGCTTTGCCGTAGTAGCCGCGCAGGAAGTCGTCCACCAGCGCCCAGAAGTCGCGCTGGGGGTTCCACATCATCTTCGCAATTACCCATGCGCGCAGCTCGTTCAGCTCGCCCCCGCCGCCCGGTGAGTAGTTGCCCTGATAGAACACCCCCTTCACGCCATGCTCGCGGTAGATGGCGAGGCTGCGCTCCAGCTCGTCGAGGTTCGGGAAAGGCATGAGGTAGTGCGAGAAGTTCGTTGTGTAGTGCCAGATGTACAGCTGGTCTGTGATTCGCGACCATGCCTGCAGGTTCTCGTACTGTTTTCGGTTCTGCTCGCAGGTACCGAAGGGATGCCCGAAGCACGCGCCAATCGGCGCCAGCCTCACGCGCACGTTGCGCCGCGGGCGGACGTATCTCGGCGGGTCCTCAGTATACCAGTAGGCGAGCGTATCGATGAGCTTATCGGGATACTCCTTCTCTATCTCCTCCGCGAGCGCGTTCACAAAGCGCAGCACTGGACCCGACTCGGAGCCTTCCTCCTTCACTACGCGCTGGCACTGCTCACACTCGCAGGGGTTGGTCCAGTCGTTCTGGGATACGGAGAAGATGGTAGCTTGGGGTTGCTCGCGAATCCAGCGCTTCACGGTTTCTGTGGCGATGCGCAACACATCGGGATGGGTTAAACAGAGCTGCCCGCGCTGCGTATCGCGTACCCCCTTCACCAGCGAGTAGTACTCTGGATGGTCTCTGGCATACTGCTCAGGGGGCACCAGGGCGTAAAAGGTATGCACGAAGGGACCGTACGCCACCTTGCCTCCCGTACTCTCATCCAGCCGATGAAAAGTGCCGTTCACCCGATTGCGAGCCGCCCAGTCCCGGTCCCAGGCGTCAGTGAAGTAGGGTTCGCGGTACTCGAAGGCGGGAACCTCCGTGCGGGGGGAGATGGTCACTGTCAGGTTGCGCTTCTTCGGGATGAAACTGACCTTAGAGGAATACCATCGGCAGCCTAGGTCGTCCTCCAGAAAGCCGTAAACGCCGTACATCGTGCCCCGTTTGGGGCTACCGACGATGAACAGATGTGGCGATTGCGCAACAATCGTGAATCCTTCGTCGCCTAGCTTCTCCCAATCTACTGATATTCCGCTCTCCCGCAACAGACGAGTGTCGCCCAGAGAAATCGCCTTGCGCACCTGAGCAAGAGAGGCGGGGTCGTCGGTCACAATAGGCAGCTGCACATCGGTGATTTGCTGCAGGAAGCGTTGCAGTTCCTCAGCCGCGCGCCGTTGCGAGGGAGAAGCCTCCTTCGGGATGACGATAGCGTAGTCGCTCTTTCCTGACCGGGCAATTTGTAGCGTGACGGGCTGTGATACGGTTCCCAACATGACCGCCAGACCAAGCATGACAAGCATCCTCCTCCCGACCTCCTTCGCGCTTCATCGTAACTTCTCGCCCGCTAGTAGAACCTCCTGTCACGCCCCGCCCTCTGCGCGAAGCAGGCGTGGGATTGCGCCCTCGTAAGCGTCTACCAGCGCATCCAGCGGCTGGTCAATCCGCCCTTCGCCGTTCACCGAGATGCGCAACCGCTTCTCCGTCGTAACCGTGCCTAGCTCCACTGCCGAGACCCCATATGACTGCGCTAGTTCGCGCAATCGGGGCAAGTTTTGCGCGGGCAGCGACACGACCACGCGCGAGGCGGTCTCGCCAAAAAGCGCGGCGTCGATGCGTTCCTCCGTCGTCAGGCTCACCTCCGCACCCAGACCGCCCAATATGCAGCTCTCCGCTATCGCCACGGATAGCCCGCCCTCAGAGCAGTCGTGCGCGCTGCGCAGGAGTCGCTCCTCAATGGCTTCGCGCAGGCACGTCTGCAATCGCCCCTCCGCCTCCAGGTCTAACGCAGGGGGCGCGCCCGCCTCCACATCGTGCACCACCGCCAGATACTCGCTACCGCCCAAGCCCTGCAGGGGGTCGCGCCAGCCTTCAGGTATCAACAGCACTATCCTGTCACCCGCCTGCTGGAAGCCCGCCTTGCAGTGCAAGTTCACATCCTCCAGCAGTCCCACCATGCCTATCGTCGGCGTGGGGTACACCGCGCCATCGGGCGTTTCGTTGTAAAACGACACGTTGCCCGAAATCACAGGCGTCCCTAGCGCCTCACACGCCGTGGCGATGCCGTCCACCGCTCGCTCGAACTGCCAGAAGACCTCCGGGCGTTCGGGGTTGGCGAAGTTGAGACAGTCGGTCACCGCTAGCGGTTTGGCGCCCGTGCAGGAGATGTTGCGCGCGCACTCGGCGACGGTATGCATCCCGCCTACGAAGGGGTCTAAGTAGCAATAGCGGCTGTTGCCGTCGATCTTGAGGGCAATGCCCTTGCCCCCCGTGCCTCTCAGACGCAGCACCGCCGCGTCGCCCCCTGGCAGCACCGCTGTCTGAGTCTGCACCATGTGGTCGTACTGCTCGTACACCCACCGCTTGCTCGCTATCGTCGGCGAGGAGAGCAAGCCGAGCAGCACGCGGTTGTAGTCATCGGGTTCGGGCAGCTGCAGGGGGTCAAACTCGCGCAGGCGGGCGATGTAGGCGGGTTCCTCCGCCTTCAGCGTGTAGGTCGGGCAGGCGTCGGTGAGGAAGGCGGCGGGGAGCTCGGCAGCAATTTGGTCGCCCTCCTTCACGCGCAGGATGCCGTCATCCGTGACGTGCCCGATGACTACCGCGTTCAGACCCCACTTGCGGAAGATGCTGGCGACCGCCTCCTCGCGCCCCTTCTTGACGATACACAGCATCCGCTCCTGCGACTCGGAGAGCATGATTTCGTAAGGAGTCATGCCCTCTTCGCGGCGAGGCACCTTCAGCACGTCGATCTCCATGCCCGTTCCGCCCTTGAAGGCGGTCTCGCTGGTAGAACAGGTCAGCCCCGCAGCGCCCATATCCTGAATGCCCACGATGTCGCCTGTCGCCAGCGCCTCCAGTGTGGCTTCGATGAGCAGCTTCTCGGCGAAGGGGTCGCCCATCTGCACGTTGGGGCGTCGGGCTTCCGAATCTTCGCTCAGCTCCTCGCTGGCGAAAGTGGCGCCGTGAATGCCGTCGCGTCCCGTGCTGGAGCCAACATACAAAACGGGGTTGCCCACGCCCTCCGCCCGCGCAC
>JANWXG010000172.1 GCA_025057335.1 bacterium
CGAAAGCAAGCCCCCACCTGACCTCCCCGCGAGCGGGGAGGAGTAGGGGCGACGGCTGTGCGCTTTTACTTGCGGGAAGCAACAGGGGCAACTGGTTCGGCGGGAGCCTTGTCCTCCAGTGCAACATCTGGAGGGCGAACCTCCCGGTGAGTCGAAAAAGAACCTCCCTAGAGGAAAGGCGAGGACAATGCGACAGACTATCACCATTACTCCTTCGGAGACGACAGCAAAAGCGCAGGAGCCTGCTATCTCCGCTCCTGTTATCCGTCCGCGCGCGATAGTTGTGGGGATAATCGGCATCGTTGCCCTGTGCGTGATTGTGTCTGCGGGGGAGCTGATTGCGAAGAACATCCAGATTGGTATGATGCAACTAGCGCCTGCGCTGGTGGGCGTGTTGTTCGTGCTGGTGATAGGCAACCAGATAGTGGGGCGGCTCGCTCCGCGCTGGAGGTTAACCCCCGCTGAGCTGGCGGTAGCGTTTATCCTGATGATTCCTGCGCCCATGATTTCCTCGCGCGGGCTGATGGAGCGGTGGCTGCCTCTGCAGGTGGGCGTCAACTACTATGCTGCGGGCAACCGCTGGGATGTGCTCTTCTTCCCCCACATCCCCGAACTGCTCGTGCCTTGGGACCCGGAGAAGGGAGCTAGGCAGGAGGTCGCCGTATGGTTCTATGAGAGGCTGCCCGCAGGCGTCCCGCTCCCCTGGCAGCCCTGGGTCGTGCCGCTGCTGGTGTGGTCCATCCTCATCCTCGCGGTGTACACCGCCTTCTTCTGCATGACGGTTATCTTGCGCAAGCACTGGGTGGAGGGCGAGAAGCTCTCCTTCCCGCTGGTGCAGCTGCCGCTGGAGATGATGCTACAGCCGCAGGCGTTCCTGCGAAACAAACTGATGTGGGCGGGGTTTACCGTGTCCTTCGGGCTGTTTCTGGTCAACGGCTTGCACCAGTGGTTTCCGACCGTGCCTGAGGTGAGGCTCAACATCCAGCTCAATCAGTTCTTCACCGACCGCCCCTGGAACCAGCTCAGCTACTGGGCTATCTGGATTTCGCCTGCGGCTATCGGCTTCTTCTACCTGATGCCCACCGACCTGCTGTTCTCCTTCTGGTTCTTCTACCTGCTGGGCAAGGCGCAAGAGCTAATCGCGGGCATGTACACGGACAACGTGCCCTTCGAGCACGCAGCGTTCGCGGCGCACGTCGCCTATCAGGGGGCGGGAGCGTTCGTGATGCTGGCGGCGCTGACGCTGTATAGCGCGCGCCATCACCTGCGGCACGTCTGGCTGCGGGCGCGGGGAGCCATCCCTCCCGACGAGGCGGAGCAGCGCGAAATGTTCTCTTACCGTGTGGCAGTGTGGGGTCTGGTGGCGAGCCTGCTGGTGATTCTGCTGTGGGCGCGCTACTTCGGCATGACATGGCAGGTG
This sequence comes from bacterium, assembly GCA_025057335.1. Lineage (GTDB taxonomy): Bacteria > Armatimonadota > HRBIN16 > HRBIN16 > HRBIN16 > HRBIN16. The sequence continues at coordinate 1,421 of JANWXG010000172.1, forward strand.
GCGCTGTTCCACTTCGGCGTGTACCTGTTCGTGCAAGCCATCATCATGGCGCGGTGTACTGCTGAGGGTGGATTGCTGATTACGGAAGGCTGTTTCACGCCGATGGACATCTATACCTTCGGCGAGCGGCAGGTGCTGGGCGCGAAGCAGCTCACCATGCTTTCGTTTCTAGACGGCATCCACACGCGCGACCTGCGGGGAATGCTTTTCACGGGGCTGATGGACGCACAGAAGGTCACGGAGCAGGCGCGTCTGCGGGCGCGCAAGGTGTTGTGGCTGTTGCTGGGCGGTCTGTTGCTAGCGATTGCCGTAGCGCTGGTCATCCAGATGTGGCTGCCCTATCGGTACGGCGGCATCAATCTGTACAGCTACGTGTACAGCGGCGCCAGTATCCAGTTCTTCCGCGAGAACGCACCCTTCATGGAGGCGGTTCCTACCAAACGCGAATATCCCAACGGTCCGCTGTTCACAGTAGTGGGGGCAGGTGTGTGCGCCTTGCTCAGCTACTTGCGCTGGCGTATCTCAGGCTTCCCACTGCATCCGCTTGGGTACGCGATGGCGCCTTCGTGGGGCATTGTCGTCTTCTGGTTCTCGATGCTGGTCGCGTGGCTGATTAAAGTGCCCATTGTGCGCTACGGCGGGATGCGCATCTACCGCCTGCTCCGTCCGTTCTTCCTCGGGCTGATTTTCGGCGAGTTCCTCTCAGCATGCATGTGGTCGCTCATCGCGTGGTTTGGGCAGCTGCCTACGCCGACCTTCCCTTGGCCCTAGTCACAAAAGCCCTCCTGTCGCGCAGCTGAAGAAGCCCAGCACGGCGTTGAGCAGCACCAGCTCGTACCAGTCCATCTCCAAAAAGGCGCGTAGGATAAACAAGTCTACCACCCACGCGACAAGCAGCATCATCCACAAGCCCGTGAGGGCGGAAATCAGCAGGGAGAGCGTAGAGTTGAGCACCATGAGCATCGTAATCGGCAACATGTAGCGGTAACCTTCCAGCCAGCCCACCTGAAACGGGTCTCCTGCGATACGTCCTGTGATACGCGCCGCCGTCCACAGCACTAGCGTGTCAAACAACCACTTGATGAAACTGAGTAGAGTCATTAGGGGAATGAGGAGCACGCCTCCGCGACCAGAAACCTCCACCTGTCCGAGCACTCCCAGCGGCACCTCGGTAACAGCCACCCACAGCAACGCCCCCAGTAGCGCCCCTGACAGCGCCACGGTCGTAGCGACCGCCCACAGGGGCAGGTTCAGCACTCTCTCACGCCAGTCAGTGGGCGTCATCATCGGCGCATCAGCGTCTCTTGCGCGTCGATAGCAGGCTCTCCGTTCTGCGGGAAGAGCCGCTGGTAGGTGCCGTCAGGCATCATGCGGCGCGCGCGGCGGTTATCGCGCAGATAGGTCTCCAGCACGCGGTCACGCAAGTAGCGAATGTGCTCCTGGCGTTCCACAGGGAAAACCACCTCCACCCGATGGTCCAGGTTGCGCGGCATCAGGTCGGCGCTACCCAGATACACCTCCTCGCCCAGCGGGCTCCAGAAGTAGTAGATGCGGCTGTGTTCCAGATACCGCCCGACGATGCTAGTCACCGTGATGTTCTCGCTCAGGTCTTTGACGCCCGGGCGCAAACAGCAAATACCGCGCACCAGCAGGTCTACTCGCACTCCCGCCCGCGAGGCTTCATACAGCAGGTCAATCATCTCCGTGTCCACAAGAGAATTCATCTTAAAAATGAGATGCGCAGGACGTCCCGCCGCGGCGAGGTCGATGTGCTTCTGTATCAGCTCGCGCATCCGTTGGCGCAGGTTGACGGGCGCTACCAGTAGCTTGCGGTACTCCCGCTTGTTGGAGTAGCCCGTGAGGTAGTTGAACAGGTCGGTAGCGTCCGCGCCGATGTCCTCGTCGCAGGTGAACATGCCGATATCCTCGTAGATGCGGGCAGTGGTGGCGTTGTAGTTGCCCGTAGAGAGGTGTACGTAGCGGCGGATGCGCGCCCCCTCCTGACGCACGACCATCGCCACTTTGCAATGCGTCTTGAGACCTACCAGTCCGTACACGACATGCACGCCTGCCTGCTCCAGTGCGCGCGCCCAGCCGATGTTGCTCTCCTCGTCGAAGCGCGCCTTCAGCTCCACCAGCACCGCCACCTGCTTACCGTGTTCCGCCGCCTCCAGCAACGCCTGCACCACAGGCGCTTGCTTGCCCACACGGTAGAGAGTCTGCTTGATGGCAAGCACTTGCGGGTCGCGCGCCGCCGCGCGCAGAAACTCCACCACGGGGTCAAACGAGTCGTACGGGTGGTGTAGCAAGATGTTGTGCTCGCGAATGGCGTCGAAGATGCTCCTGTCCCCAGAGAGATTGCGCAGTTCCACAGGCACAGCGGGGCGATAGGGAGTGAACTTCAGGTCGGGGCGTGGTACGCTCTCATACAGTTGCATCAGATCGCTTAGTCCCAGCGGGTGCCCCAGAGTGTATACATCGGTGGGGTAGAGCTCCATGTTTTGCATCAGCAGATTACGCACCAGCGTAGGCATCTCCTCGCACGTCGCCAGCTGGACTACGGAGCCGAACTTGCGCTGATGCAGAGTCTGCTGGATGGTCTCCAGCAGGTCGTCCGCCTCCAGCTCGCGGATTTCGATGTCTGCATCGCGAATGACGCGGAAGGGATGCACTGCTACCACCTGCATCCCCGGGAACAGGTCGTCCAGATTGGCGGCAATCACTTGTTCCAGCCAGGTGAAGCAGTGCGAACTGGGCGTCGCTTCACCTGCTGCGCGCTTGCGAGCGGCTGCCTTTACGGGCACCAGCCGGGGCAAGATGTTGGGAACTTTCACGCGGGCAAAGCGCTCGTTACCCTTCGAGTCGCGGATGATGACGGCGAGGTTGAGGCTCAGGTTAGAGATGTGCGGAAAGGGATGCCCTGGATCCAGCGCGAGCGGCGTCAGCACGGGGTAGACGAACTCATGGAAATACTGGTCTGCCTGCTTGCGCTGTCCTGGTGTGAGGTGATCGTAGTCCAGGAGCTGGATGCTTGCCTGGCGCAGTTGCGGAAGGAGCTGACGGTGAAAGCACTGCAACGCACGTTGGTACAGCTCCAGCGAGAGCCTGCGGATGGCAGCCATCTGCTCGTGCAGGGTGAGACCATCAGGAGAGACCTGATGCAGCTGCGCTTCGATCTGCTCGCGGATTCCCGACACGCGCACCATGAAGAACTCATCCATATTAGAGCCGAAGATGGCGAGGAACTTCACCCGCTCCAGTAGCGGGTTGCGTTCGTCCTCTGCCTCCTCCAGCACTCGCCGCTGGAACTCCAGCAGGCTCAGCTCCCTGTTCAGGTAGCGCGATGAGTTGTGACGCGTAGACCAGATTCCCATCCTTCCGCCTTGCGATGGTAGCACTCCGTTGAGATTTTCTTCTGTCGCGCTTCTCCTGCTGTGCTGAAAGTGAAGCCCTCCCCTCTGTCATGCTGAGCGAAGCGAAGCATCTCAGAGCCCCTTCGCTTGGGAAACCGTACGGCTGACCAGCCCCCCATGGAAATGGGGGCTATCTTGAGAACAGACCTGCCTGCGCAGGTTTTTGTCAATCCGCGCAGGCGGATTTCTGCTCCATCATAGCCCCCGACTTCAGTCGGGGGAGCCATGCGATGGACGCCCCTCATTGAAATGAGGGGCTATGTCGAAAACAAACCTGCCTGCGCAGGTTTCAATCAGCATAGGCGGATTTCTGGCATCTATAGCCCCCGACTTCAGTCGGGGGAGCGTCCCCCCCATTGAAATGAGGGGCTACGTTGAGAACAAACCTGCCTGCGCAGGTTTTTGTCAATCCGCGCAGGCGGATTTCTACTCCACGTAGCCCCCGACTTCAGTCGGGGGAGGAAAGGTGCCGCCAGGCAATGACGGCCGAAATCGCGAGCGCAATACCGCCTGTTCTCTGCTTCGCTCGGGATGGTGGAGTGGAGCGTCCAGCACTACCCTTTTCTGCCGATAGCCACCAGGTGCTTCGGAGCAAGCAGCCAGTGGAGCGTCGCGTGCGGTTCCTCGCCGAACGAGTCCACCGTCAGGTAGCAAACGCCCCCTTTCTTGAACACAATCTGCAGCCCTGTAACCCCCAGCAGCAGGTTCGTCAGTGCACTGATGTTTGGCTCGTGTCCTACGAGCGCCAACGAGGGGACATGCGCGTAGCGTCGCAGCTCCTGCCACAGGTGGTCGGGATGCGCCAGGGGAAGCAGGTTCTCCGTCAGCACCAGCGCCTCCGTGCAGCCAAGCATCTCCTGCAGGATTTCAGCGGTCTGGCGTGCGCGCACATATGGACTGGTCAAGATAAGCTGGGGGCAGACCCCTAACGCTTTCAAGCCACGCGCGATGTCGCGCATCTTCGCTCGCCCCTTGTCGGTCAGCGGGCGCAAACTATCCTCCTCGTAGCC
>JANWXG010000173.1 GCA_025057335.1 bacterium
CGTGTGGAATGAGGAGACATGAGCCGATTGCTGTTGATGCTGGCGAGCAAACCGAACCAGCGCCTGCTCGAAGAAGCCCTGGCAGGGCGTTACGCGCTGACGCTTTTCGACCCTGCTCGCTATCGTGGCGCATTGCCCCACTGTGACCTCGTGCTGGTGGATGGGGTGATGCTGGAGCGGTACATGGGGGATATCCTCTCCGCGCGACAGGGGGCGCTGCCCGTGCTCCTGCCTGTGCTGCTAGTGACCTCGCGCCGCACCGTCGGACTGGCAACGCGCAACCTGTGGAAGTCGGTGGATGAAGTGCTCCTCACGCCCATCGAGCGGGTAGAGCTGCAGGCGCGTGTGGAGGTGCTGCTGCGCGCGCGTCAGCTCTCGGCGGAGCTGTACCAGCGCAATCAGGAGCTGGAGGCGTTTGTGCATGCGGTCACACACGAGCTGCGCGCGCCCCTGAGGGCGATGACGGGCTTCGCCGAGGCGCTCGTGGAGGATGCTCCTCTGCCCCAGGAGAGCGAAGCAGCAGGATACCTACAGCGCATCGTGCAGGCGGCGCAGGAGGCGAAGCAGATTCTGGACTGTCTGCTTACGTTCGCGCGGCTGGGGCGGGAGGTGGAGGTACAGCAGGTGTGGCTGGAACCGCTCATCCAGAGTTGCATCCGCGCTCGAGAGGGGGAAATCGCCAGCACTGGCGCCCAGGTGGATTACAGCGTCGAATGCGATTCGGTTGAAGCCGACCCGCTGCTACTGAAAATCGTGCTGGACAACCTGCTCTCCAATGCGCTGAAGTTCCGTTTTAAGGATAGAGCACCGCGCATCATTATCCGTGCCACACCGCAGAACGGGTTCTGCCGCATCGAGGTGCAGGATAACGGTATCGGCATCCTGCCTGAAGACGAGCAACGGTTATTCACTCCCTTCACCCGGCTGCACGGCGGGGAGGAGTACGCTGGCATTGGATTGGGCCTCAGCATCGTGAGAAAGGCGGTGACCATAATGGGAGGGCGTTACGGAGTGGTTTCCTCGGAGAACGAGGGAAGCACTTTCTGGATCTCACTACCACTGGTAGAGGGTGAAAGGTATGAGGGTTCTGCTGGTGGACGACAATCCGAATGATCGCGAGCTGGTCAAACGGCGATTGCGCAAGGCGATAGGGGACGTGCAGTTTGTGGAGGTTGTGAAACGGGAGGATTTTAAAGCCGCCTTGCAGCGTGGAGATTTTGACATTGTGTTGACAGACTACCGTCTACACTGGTCCGATGGGTTCGCCGTGCTGCAGGCGGTGAAGCTGCAGTACCCGCATATCCCCGTCGTGATGGTGACCGACTCGGGCAACGAAGAGGTCGCGGCGCGGGGCATGCGCGAGGGACTGAGCGACTATGTGCTCAAAGGGCATCTGACGCGCCTGCCGGACGCCGTTCGGGAAGCAATCGAGCGTGAGCGGTTGAATCGCGAGTATGCGCGCGCGCTGGAGGAGCTGCGCCGCTCGCACGAAGCGCTGCAGGAGGCGATGCGACAGCTGCAAGAGACGCAGCAGCAGGTCATCCAGCAACAACGCCTGCGTGCCCTGGGTGAGATGGCAAGCGGTATCGCGCACGACTTCAACAACGCGCTCACGCCCATCCTGGGGTTGACCGAGCTGCTGCTGGAGACCCCTACTGTGACCGCAGACCCGCAAGTGAAGCGTTACCTGGAGATGATTCACACAGCAGCCCAGGACGCGGCGCAAACGGTGAGCCGCCTGCGCGAGTTTTACCGTCCTCGCGGGCGCGCGGAGCTGCGACAGCCTCTGGACGTGAACGCGATTGTGGAGGAGGCGGTGCAGCTGACCGCGCCGCGCTGGAAGGAGCAGGCAGAAGCGCGCGGCGTGTTTATCCGCGTGCATACACACCTGCAGCCCCTGCCGCAGGTCTTCGCCAACGGCGGGGAGCTGCGCGAGGTGTTACAGAACCTCATCTTCAACGCTGTCGACGCCTTGCCCAACGGAGGCGATATCACTATCCGCACCTACCTCTCCCAGAGCGCGCAACCCGAGTACGTGGTCATTGAAGTGCAGGATAACGGCATCGGCATGGACGCCGAGACCCGGGTGCGATGCTTCGAGCCGTTCTTCAGCACCAAAGGCGAACAGGGTTCTGGGCTCGGACTGGCTGTGGTATACGGTATCGTGCAGAGGCATGAGGGCAAGATCGAGGTGGACAGCCAGCTGGGCGCTGGCACTACCTTCCGCGTATTCCTCCCCCTGAGCGTGGAAGAGGAAGCCGTTTCTGCCTCCGAGCAGGACATCTCCCCCAATGCGCCCCTACGCATCCTGCTCGTGGAGGACAAACCGCTGGTGCGCGAGGTGCTTCGGGAACATCTGCTGCGACAGGGGCATCTCGTAGAGACCGCAGCAGATGGCAAAAAAGGACTGGAGAAGTTTCTGCAATCACGCTTTGACCTAGTCATCACCGACTTGGCGATGCCTGTGATGAGCGGTGAGCAGCTGGCGGCAGAAATCAAACGGGTTGCCCCCAACAAGCCAATTATCTTATTGACGGGGTTTGGCGACTCGCTCCATGCACAGAACGCCTACGCGGATTTGGTGGACCATGTGCTCATCAAGCCTGTCACACACTATGCGCTTCGCCAGGCAATTGCGAAAGTGACCGCCGAGTAGAGGAGGAAGGGATGGCTCAACCAGTAGTGGGCATCATTATGGGTAGCGATTCGGACCTGCCGACGATGCGTCAGGCAGCAGAGGTGCTGGACGAGTTCGGTGTGCCGTATGAGATTCGTGTGCTCTCCGTGCATCGCACGACTATGGACGTGATTGAATACGCTCGCAATGCCCGCGAGCGCGGGCTCAAAGTCATCATCGCAGGGGCAGGCGGCTCCGCCCACCTGCCTGGCATTACCGCCAGCATTACCACCCTGCCCGTCATCGGCGTGCCCGTGGAAAGCCGACTGCAAGGCTGGGACTCGCTCCTCTCCATCGTGCAGATGCCAGCGGGAGTGCCTGTGGCGACAGTTGCCATCGGCGGGGGGCGCAACGCAGGCATCCTCGCTGTGCAGATACTCGCCGCTTTCGACGAGGAGCTGCATCAGAAGGTGGTGGAGTTTAAGCGTCAGCTCGCAGAGCAATCACGCGCGAAGAACCAGAACCTGCCCCAGCTGCTCCAGCGGGAGTGAAATTCTTCTCGCCACACTTGCAGGGACGCACAGCTGCGTGCCTCACACGCGCCCAGAAGGATACAGAGCGAACACTTTTTGCAGCAGAGTCTCTCGCTCTTCGGGGCTGTCCGCGCGCACGGTGATGTGCCCAATCTTTCTGCCTGGGCGAGGCTGTTTGCCATACAGGTGCAAGTGTGCGTGAGGCACTGCCAGCACTTCACGGGTCGGCGGCAGCTCGCCAATCAGGTTGACCATCGCGCTGTAGCCGCGCGGGGCAGTGCTGCCCAGAGGCAAACCGCAAATCGCCCGCAAGTGGTTCTCGAACTGGCTGGTCTCCGCGCCCTCGATAGTCCAGTGACCGCTGTTGTGCACGCGCGGTGCGACCTCGTTCGCCAGCAACCGCTCACCGACCTGGAACATCTCGATGGCGACCACGCCCACGTAGTCCAGCTCCTGTAGCAGGCGCGTGACGTACTCGCGTGCAGCTGATTCCAGCTGGGGAGAGGTGTTTGGCGCTGGAGCCAGCGATAGGCGTAGGATGCCCCCGCGATGATAGTTCTCTACTAGCGGGTACACTGCAACCTCGCCATGCAGCGACCTGACGCCCAGCACAGACACCTCGCGGTCAAACGGCACTAACTCCTCTACGATGAGCGGCTGCGCCCCGAGCCTTTGCACCGCCTGCAGGAACTCCTCTTCAGAGTGGGCGACCTGTTGCCCCTTGCCGTCGTAGCCGAAGCGCCGCGTCTTCACTACGCAAGGGCAGCCGACCGCCTCCAGCGCAGCCAGCGGCTGTTGGGGAGGTATCTCGGCGAAGCGGGGGACGGGGATACCGACCTCGTGCAAGAAACGCTTCTCCAGCAGTCTGTCCTGAAACAGCTCCAGTGCGCGAGGCGTCGGGCGCACGGGCACGCGCTCTGCTAGCCACTGCGCCGTTGGTAGGGGCACGTTCTCGAACTCGTAAGTGATACACGCTTTGCCTTCTGCAAACCGCGCTAGCAGCTCCCACTGGTCATACGGCGCGCTCAGCAGCGGCGCTACCTGCCCCGCGCACGCGCTCGGCTCGGGGTCGTATAGCGTCGCGTAGACCCCCAGCGGATAGCCTGCCAGCGCCAGCATCCGCCCCAGTTGACCACCGCCCAGAATGCCGACCTGTACCCTCTCCTCCATCGCACCAGCACCATCCGTTGACTATGAGTGCAGCAAGCCAGTATAATCCTAGCACGCTCGCCCCCGATGTTGCAAGGGGGGTAGGGGGAACTGGCAATGCAAGACGAACGGCTTCGCCTCACACAACGGGTGCGCTGCGCGGGTTGAGCGAGCAAGCTGGGCCCGACCCAGCTGGCGCAGGTGCTGCGTCAGTTTCCGCACATCGCCCACCCTGACCTGTTGGTGGGCATCCAGACCCGCGACGATGCAGGGGTGTTCCGCGTCCGCGAGGACATGGCGCTCGTGCAAACGGTGGACTTCTTCACCCCGATTGTGGACGACCCCTACTGGTACGGCGCCATTGCGGCGGCGAACTCCTTCAGCGACGTGTACGCGATGGGGGGCACGCCGCTCACCGCGCTGAACCTGGTCTGCTTCCCCATCGAGCTCGCTCCCGCCGAGATGCTGGCGGACATCCTGCGCGGCGGTTACGACAAGGCGCAGGAGGCAGGCGTGCTCATCGTCGGCGGGCATAGCGTGGACGACCCCGAGCCTAAATACGGCATGGCGGTGACGGGCGTGGTGCATCCCGAGCGGGTGGTTACCAACGCGGGGGCGCAGCCAGGCGACTTGCTGGTGCTCACCAAGCCGATAGGCACAGGCATCATCACCACCGCAGCGAAGTTCGACGAGTGCCCGCCCGACGTGCTAGAGGAAGCGATTCGCGTGATGGCGACGCTCAATCGGGGCGCGGCAGAGGTGATGCAGGAGGTGGGCGTACACGCGGCGACGGATGTGACGGGGTTCGGGCTGCTCGGTCACCTGCACCAGATGGCGCAGGCGAGCGGCGTGGCGTTTCGGCTCTTCGCCGAACAGGTTCCGCTGCTGCCCGAAGTGGAACGGCTGGCGCAGCAGGGCAACACCACGCGCGGCGGCGACCTCAATCGGGAGTATCTGGGCGACCTGTTGCAGTTTGCCCCGGGTGTTTCGCCTGCGAAGCAGCAGGTGCTGCTCGACCCGCAGACATCTGGCGGGCTGGTGATAGCGTTGTCGCGCGAGCGGGTAGACCTGCTGCTGGACGCCCTGCGCGCTCGCCAGACGTCCTGCGCGGCGGTCATCGGGGAAGCGTTTGCTGGAACGCCTGGGCTCCTGCAGGTGGAATAGCTTCCCTGTATGACTTCTGTTGCTGGGAGTATCAAGCCTTCTTCCTGTTGGGACAGTGTTCGGAGAGTCCCCTTGAGCCACACTAGCGCATGAGGCGCTTCTCCAGGAGCTACCCGCTGAAACGAGGGGCTGTGATGAAAGAGAAAGCTACCTGTGCAGGTTCTCATCCGCGCAGGCGGATTTGTGAGCACTCATAGCCCCCGACTACAGTCGGGAGAGGATATCTATGAGACTTCTAGGAAACCGCTGTCCTCTTGGGGAAGCAAAGGTTCCCTGCTCTCGCCTGCCATCTCCCCTTGCTCCTACCTAGCTTGAGAGAGATGCTTCGCTGACGCTCA
>JANWXG010000174.1 GCA_025057335.1 bacterium
TTCTGGTGGACGCGCGACCTGCATTTCCTGCGCCAGAATCTCCAGCGCATGCGCCTCGCCCTGCGCTACCTGATGACCGAGCATCGCGCCCTGCAGGAGAAGGTGATTGACACGCCCTGGGTGGGACACGAAGGGCGCAGCGGTATCCGCTACACCCCCGACGGCAGGAAACAGATGATACACGGCAGCGGCATCGGCAACAACTACTGGGACCTGCTGCCCTTCGGCGCGAAGGATGTTTACGCGACCATCCACTACTACGACACTCTGCGCGTGATGGCGCAAATCGAGCAGGAGGTGCTGCGCAACCCCAGCTGGAACATGCCGCGCGGCGCTTACGCCTTCGACCCGCAGGAGCTGCTCAGGCACGCCGAGGAGGTGAAAGCGAAGGGCAACCGCCTCTTCTGGAACCCGAAGACCCGACGCTTCGCCCCTCTCGACGCTGACGGCGTGATGCATGACTACGGCTTCACCTTCCTGAACCTAGAGGCGGTGGCTTACGACTTCGCGACGCCTGACCACGCCCGCGACATCCTCCGCTGGCTTAGCGGAGAGCGCATCGTGGAAGGCGATACCTCGCAGGGGAAAGATATCTACTTCTGGCGGTTCGCCCCCCGCGCCACCACTAGACGCAACATCGACTACTACCTCTGGGCTTGGGGCGCGCCGGAGAGCATCCCCTTCGGCGACCAGGTGCAGGACGGCGGCGCAGTGCTGGGTTTCTCCTACTACGACCTGATGGCTCGGCTAAAGGTGCGCGGCGCCGACGACGCCTGGGGACGCCTGCTGGAGATTCTGCGCTGGTATGAAGAAGTGGAGGCGGCTGGCGGCTACCGCAAATACTACGACGGTTCTCGCCCGGGCACGCTGCAGGGCGGAGGCACCGCGGGCGGTCTGGGACTGGACATGGAGTTCTTTGAGAGCGTGCTGGTGCCCCAGGTGATGCTGTACGGCTTCCTGGGGTTCCGCCCAAGAGGCGACGGCTTCGCGGTTGACCCCAAACTGCCCTCTGGCTGGAGTTCGCTGCGCATCGACCGCATCCGCTGGCAAGGATACACGCTGGCAATCACGGTCACGCCGAGCGCTATCCGCATCGAGAAGGAGGGCGAGGGCGACGAAGCACCCCTCCTCCGCCTGCCCCCTGGCGTCTGGCAGGCGACGGGCAAGACAGCGGACGGCAGGCAGCGCGCCCTGAAACTACAAACCGTCCAGCCCGGGCTCTACCGTCTGGAGTGGCAGGGGCTGCGCGAGGTACTGCTGAGCCGTTAAGCCGCGACTACCCCCTTTACAACGACCATCCCTTGCGATACTCGCGGCGGATGTAGCGCTCCGCTTCGGCGCACCCCTTCGCCCTCATGTTCCTCGCGTCGTAGTAGACCTTGTGCCCCGTGCGGAACGCGACGTTGCCGAGCAGCACCAGCTCGGTCAGCTTCGCCGCGTATTCGAAATCGCTCATCGCCTTGGCGCGTCCCTTGCAGGCGTCAATCCACTCCTGATGATGCCCTCGCGGGGCGCGGGGCAGCGTCGGCTGGGGAGGCTGGTAATCGGCGAACTTCTCGCGCGGCAGCAACAGGGGCTCGCCCCCATGCGGTACCCACGCCCGTCCCTTCTCCCCGATGAACAGCGTGCAGTTGGGCTGGATGTCCACTTCAGGCGCGAGTTCCTTCGGCGGCAGCTTCCCCCCGTCGTACCAGTAGAGGGTCACTGGCGGCATCCCTTTGCGTGCAGGAAACTCGTAGCGGACGATGCTCCACTTGGGGGCGGTCTCTCGATGATGAGGTTCGCCTTCCGCTTCCACGCTCACGGGGTAGCCGAGATCTAGCGCCCAGAACGCTGTGTCCAGAATGTGGCAGCCCATATCCCCTAGCGCTCCCGTGCCGAAGTCCCACCAGCCACGCCAGTTGAAAGGATGATAAATCGGATGGTAGGGACGCTCGGGCGCAGGACCCAGCCACAAGTCCCAGTGCAGAGTGCGCGGCACGGGCGGCGTGTCGGCGGGGCGGTCAATGCCCTGCGGCCAGATGGGACGGTCAGTGCTTGCGTGCACTTCGCGAATCGCCCCGATTGCGCCAGAGCGCAGAATCTCCACCGCGCGCCTCAAGCCATCACTGGCGTGCCCGTTGTTGCCCATCTGGGTAACCACTTTGTAGCGTTTCGCCGCCTCCGCCAGCTTGCGCGCTTCATACACAGAGTGCGTAAGCGGTTTCTCGCAATACACATGCTTGCCCAGCTGCATCGCCGCCATCGCCGCGACCGCGTGCGTGTGGTCAGGCGTGCTGATGACCACCGCGTCGATTTCGCGATGTCGTTCGTCCAGCATCTGGCGGAAGTCCACGTATCGGTAGGCGCGCGGGAACCGCTTCGCCGCCTCTCCGAGCGGCGCTTCGTCTACGTCGCAAAGCGCGACGATGTTCTCCGTAGCCACGCCATCGATGTTGCCCCACCCCCGCCCGCCACAGGCGATGATACCGATGTTCAGCTTGTCGTTCTGGGCGTAGGTGGGAGACCAGCCGTGCGCCACTAGCCACAGGCTGGCTCCGTACTGTGCGCTCCTCTTCAGAAACTCCCTGCGGGTTGTGCGTTCCATCTTGTCTCACCTCCACCCTCTACACTGTAGCGTCCATGCGCTCCTAGTTATTCCTGTTAGGGCGCCTCGCGCGCAGGCGCGCTCAAACCATCGCGCCTCCTCGCCTGCGAGGCGCTCAAAACCTGCCCGTTTCGCAGCATAATCACTGGCACCTTCTCGTTTAAGACCACATGGTGGTCACACTGCAGGAGTGGAGAGGTCTCTGGACTATCCTTCTGTGGACGCAGGTACTGGTAGCTCACTGGCTTGCCTGTCGTATCGGCTGGGCATTTGAGCTTGCCTGCCTCCGCCAGATAGCGCGGCGCGAGCTCGTTGAGGTCTTTGGGGTACTGCCCTCCATTGCGCTGTCGATAGCGCTCGATGGCAGCATATATCTCTTGCATGTTCTGCTGGCACTGGGCGATTTGCATTCCAGAAGACATCACCTGCTGGAACTCAGGACGGCGCGCCAGCACGATAAACATAATCGCCAGGGCAATCACAAGCAGCGCGACCGCCCCCAGACAGGAGAGTAACCCAACCGTCCAGCAGCTCATGCCTCGGCGTGTAGGTATCTGTGGAGGTATCATGTGAGCACCGTCTCCTCTATCCTGCAGGTATCCAGTTCACTCCAGCGTGCACCTTCAGCGTGAACTCCGCTAGCAGGCGCACCGTGTTCTCCAGGTCGCCGAGATGTAGCAGCTCACAGGGCGTGTGCATGTAGCGTATCGGCACCGACACCAGCCCCGTCGCCACACCAGAACGCGACAGCTGAATCACGTCGTTGTCCGTGCCTGTCCGCCCCCCAGCTACCTCAATTTGGTACGGGATTTCCTTCTCGATAGCCGTCTCCACCAGCATCTCGAACACCAGCGGGTTGACGTGCGAACCGCGACAGATGACGGGACCTTTCGCAATCGCCTGGTCGCCGTGCTTTTTCTTGTCCACGCCAGGGTAGTCGATGCTGTGTCCCACGTCGACGGTAATCGCCACCTGCGGGTCAATCTCGTACGCGACCGTACGCGCGCCGCGCAGCCCGACCTCCTCCTGCACCGTAGAAACGGCGTACACTGCGGCTTTCAGTTCGGAACGCTGTTCACTGAGCAGACGCAGCGCCTCCGCCACCACGAAACAGCCCATCTTGTTGTCGAAGCCACGCGCTGTGACCAGCTCACCCATCAGCGGTTGCAGGTCATACACGTAGGTCACTGGGTCGCCCAAGCGCACGCGCTCCTCAGCTTCCTTCTTGCTGGTTGCGCCGATGTCAATCCACAGGTCGCTGAGTTCGGGCTTCTTGCGCCGCTCCTCCTCGCTGAGCAAATGAATCGGCTTACGTCCGATAACGCCCAGCACGGCACCTGCCTTCGTGTGAACATATACCCGATGCCCAACGGGGATGTTCGAGTCGTGTCCTCCCACAGGAGAGAAGTACAGGAACCCCTCGTCGCTGATGTAGTGGATGACGAAGCCAATCTCGTCCACATGCCCCGACAGCATCACGCGCGGGTAGCCGTCAGGGTTCAGCACCGCGTAGCTGTTGCCCAGCACGTCGGTATGCACCTCGTCGGCAAACTTGCCTACGTAGTCGCGAAAGATGGCTTGAGCCCGCTGCTCGTAGCCCGACGGGCTGGGAGTGTTCACAATGTGGCGCAAGAACTCTAAAGACTCTTCTCGCATACAGTTCCCTCCAGTTGTATTGCTCATACCGTTTGTAGCGACGCCAGCATAGTGGCTGAGCCGCTTTTCCCCGTCACGCTGAGTGCTGGCGAAGCATCTCAGTAAGAAAACTTGTTGTCAGAGGAAGCACTTCCGTGCTTCACTACCAGCTCTCTCCGTTAGTAATAGAGCACGTCAGTGCGCTTCCGTTCCGATAGCAACGGCTCCGTTTTGCCCTCCTGATGTCTACGTTGTTTATCAGCGAGAAGCGCTCGCGCGCCCCACTATACGCTGGAGAGTTCGTCGTGCGCACTGGAGTGCGTCCCTGCAGGCTGAAGCCCGCACTACGAGCCTCTCCGTTTGTCGTGCGCACTTCAGTGCGCCTCCTGTCATTCTGAGCGGAGCGAAGAATCTCGCCCTGCCTTGATGAGATGCTTCGCCTGCGGCTCAGCATGACAAGAAAAGGGATACTTCGCTGGTGCTCAGCATGACAAGGAAGAACGACAACCGTCCTTTCGGCTCACCGGGAGGTTCGCCCTCCAGCTCTTCTGGAGGGCGAGGCTTCTGCCGAGCCGAAGGTTTTCAACGGTCGCGACGGAGAGCGTCCCTCCAGAGATGGCTTGGAGGGATGCGCTCTGTCGCATCCGCAGGCGCAAGACGGAGCGCGACCCGCCAACTGCTCTGGAGGGCGAGGCTCCCGCCGAGCCGTCAGCCCCCCTTATCGTTCCCCCACAAGCAGGGAACAGCTCACCCCTTTCCCATCTCTCCGTGAACAAGGAGAAGGAAGCCCCTCTCCGCTCGCGGGAAGGGCAAGGGTAAGAGCCTCTTCTCGGCTCGCGTTTTCCTTTTCAAGGTTCAGCAGTTTTTTGGCTACCCTTCGCGGGCAAGCTGTGCCAGCACGCGCTCCCAGCGCTCGCGCATCTGCTCGTCGTAGACGTAGGGTTCCCACCCCAGCGAGAGGTAGGTAGCGATTGCGGGCAGGCGCCAGTCGTCGGTTAACAGGTATATCTCCTGATACCCCCGTTGTATCAGCAGGCGCACGACGGCAGCGGTCACAACCTTGCCCAGCCCCCTGCCCTGATGTTCTGGGGCGGTTGCTACCCAGTCCAGCACGCCTGCGTTGGGATGCTGTTCGTTAGGAGCGTGGTTCGCGATGGCGGTTGCCACCAGGTCGCCCGTCGGCTCGTGCTCCACCACAAAGAAGCCGCCGGGCAAAGCCTGACGCAGCAGGCGCTGAACGTCGGCGACCGTCCAGCTCTCAGCGAAGCCGACGCTGCGCATCAGCGCCAGGTACTTCTCCTCCTCGCCAGGGCGGAGCTGACGCAGACGGTATCCCGCTGGTATCGGAGGCTCAGGCAGAGAGGCGAACCGACGGGGCGGATATATCATCTGCAGCTGCGGAGCAGGTTCCTCCCAAGCTCGCGAGTCGGGCACCTCAACCCACCGCCCGCCCTGTGCGATGGATACCTGGCTCATCAAGCCGGGCAGGGTCATGTCCAGCGCGTAGTGCACATCCACCG
>JANWXG010000175.1 GCA_025057335.1 bacterium
AGTCGCGGGCGATAGCCGTTGTCGGGCAGGAAGAAGAGGTTGTAGGTGATGGTGAGAGGCAAGCTGCGCGGGTCGGCGAGGGTCACACTGCTCTCCAGACCTGGAATGCCAAAGGGGGTAGCGCCTCCGCCGCCTCCTGCCCGCGACAGGTGGTAGGCGGTCTGCACCACCAGGTTGTTCGGGAAGTTCTTGATGGCGCTGATGACCGTCTTCTCGCGGTCGATGCTGTAGGCTCCGCCCGCCGCCTGCGCCAGACGGGTAATCTGCGCGATGTCCGAACGGAACAGGTCGCTCACATTAATCAGCAGGCTCTTGCGCTCCTCGCTACGCGCCTCGACGCGGAACGCCTCAAGGTAAGCGTCGGCGAAAGAGCGCCTTACAGCACGGGCAATCGGCTGGCGCTCATCGGCGCGGAAGCGGATGTTGGGCACTACCATGAGAATCTGCTCGTCGCGCCGCACGAACTTGAACAGGATATCGTCGATGGGGTTGCCCGCCGCAAGGGCGTAGCCGCCCGTGCCCGTGCTCTGGGTCACCTGTAGCAGCATCAGCTTGTCCAGCTGGTCTTCGCGCACTTCCATGTAGATGGTGTCTTTGCCCGCTTCCTTCTTGCGGTACAGGGTGAACAGCCCCTCGATCTTCTCGAAGTCCTTGACCACCTCTTCGATGGTCTTCTCCTTCTTCTTGGGGGCTTCCGCAGGCTGCGCTGCAGCGGCCGCGCCGCCGACGGGGCTACCGCCCGTGCGCTCTGCTCGCAGGGTGCCGCTGAAGGTGGGAGCCTGGTCGGAAGGGGCGAAGGGAAAGTTCTCCGCTTTCAGATTCAGCACCACGATGTCGCCTGAAGCGACCTCCACCCACACCTCGCCCTGCAAGGTCAGGTTCTTCTCCCTACCTGTCTCGCGGTAGACGTAGCGCAGTTTGGCTGCATCCACGCCCTTGGTCTTTTCCAGAGCAAGCAGCTCGTATTCGGCGACGGCGTTGGGCGTGCCTTTCTCGGCGTCCTCCTTGTATTCGCGCGTCCACTTGTCGCCCACACCGACGGGGTTGGGTGAGAACACAATCTGGGTCGCCTGCATGAGGCGCATCTGCGCCTTGCGCTCGGCTTCGGACGGCTCGTCACCGCCTTCCCACCGAACGGAGACCAGCGTGCCGTCGGGCTTGGTGACGGTGATAGTGCGTCGCTTGGTCGCCTGCTCGGGGGCGGGCATCTTCTGCCCGTTGACGGTGATTTCCACCTCCTCGTCCACCGACTGGCGCGTGATGTCGCCCGAGGCGGAGACGTCGAGAATCTCGTCCACGGAGGTCTGCTTAATGACGACGTTAATCTTCTGACCGCCGAACTCGCTGCTAAGGTCGGCTTCCAGACGATAGGTCATCTTCTGACCTTTTTGCGCCTTGTATTGCAGGGTGACCTTGTCCTGGCTCAGCGCCGCAGAGACAGATACCACCCAGAAGAATGCCAACGCGACCAAGAGTAGCGTTCGTCTCATTTCTCTCTCCTCTGATTGCTGCGACAGAAGTGAATACGTGACGGTATAGATTATGACACATCTGCTAGGGCAATAGTTTAACCCTTTATCTGAGCTCCTCGATCAGGGCACCGCCTTCCATCTGCAAGCGGTACATGCGGGCGTACCAGCCATCTAGCCCGATGAGCTCTTCGTGTCTGCCCGCTTCGATAACGCGCCCTTCGTCAATGACCAGGATTCGGTCGCAATCGCGCACCAGCGAAAGGCGATGGGTCACAATCACGGTCGTGCGCCCCTGCATGAGCCGCTCCAGCGCCGCCTGGATTAACGCCTCCGATTCGGGCTCCACTGAAGCGGTAGCCTCGTCCAGCAGCAGCACCCTCGGGTTCGCCAGGAACGCCCGCGCAATGCAGAGGCGTTGCTTCTGTCCGCCAGAGAGTTTGACACCCCGCTCGCCTACGAGCGTGTCGTAGCCGTTCGGCAGGTCGGTGATGAAGTCGTGCGCGTTTGCCAGTCGCGCGGCGGTCTCTATCTCCTCGTCGGTCGCATCCAGCCTGCCGAAGAGGATGTTCTGGCGTACGGTGTCGTTGAACAGGAACGGCTCCTGGGTGACCAGCGCGATATGTCGGCGGAACGACTGCTGCTGCAGACGGCGCAGATCGTGTCCATCCAGCAGGATGACGCCTTCCTGCGGGTCGTAGAGACGCAGCATCAGGTTGAGGATAGTGGTCTTGCCCGTGCCGCTCGGTCCTACGATGCCGATGCGCTGACCGGGCAACACCTCGAAGGAGACATCTTGCAGGATGGGACGCTCTGGCGTGTAGGCAAAGCTCACACGGTCGAAGCGGATGTGTCCCCGCACGGTGTCGACGACGATGGCGTCTGGGGCATCGGTGACCTCCTCGGGCGCATCCAGCACTTCAAACACACGCGACGCGGCGGCGATAGCACGTTGAATCATCTCGTTGACCTGCGCCAGCGAGAACACGGGCGCGAACAGCTGCCACCAGTAACCGCGATATGCCACCAGCCCTCCGATAGTAAACTCTCCCCGAAGCACAAAGTAGGCGCCCACGCCAATCATCGCGATGTTGCTCAGGAAGCCCACTGTCATCACGCCGGGAAAGTATACGGAGCGCACTTTGACCCCTTTGAGGCTGATGGCGGTGTATTCGGCGTTCACCTGCTGGAAGCGCTCCTGTTCGTAGGCTTCGCGTGCGAAGGCTTTGACCACCAGCACCCCCAGCAGGTTCTCCTGCAGCTTGGCAGAGAGGTCGCCTAGGCGGTCGCGGATGGCGCGATACAGCCCCTTCACGCGCAGGTTAAAGAACCACACCATCACCGCCACGACCACTAAGGGTAGCAACGTCAACGTGCCCACCTTCCAGTTGAGCCACACGATGATGCCCGCCACCCACACCAGGCTGAGGGCGTTGCCGATGATGTTATCCACGCCGTTGATGACCACTTCTTGCAGCGTGTCTACGTCGCCCATCACGCGCGACATCTGGTCGCCCGTCTTGCGGTCGTGATGGTAGCGCACTGACTGGCGCATCAGCTTCTCGTGCAGGCGGTTGCGCAGGTCCGCCACGAAGCGCTGCCCTGCTACGCCCAGCAGGTAGGTGCGCGCTGCGGACAACCCCATCCCCACCAGATGCACCGCCAGCATCACCAGCATAGCGGGAAGCAGATGTCCCACTTTACGGTTGACAATCACCTCATCCACCACATACTTCCACACCAGCGGCGGAAACATCTGGGCAGGCGTGGCAAGCATCAGGCAGAGGAAACCTAGCACGATGGGCACAGTGTATGGGCGCATCAAACCGAGCAAACGCCAGAACATCTCTCTCCATGCCTCCATGATCGCTTTACAATACGGTATCTTACCCCATGAACCCCCCGTTTGTTCACTTTGTCCGCCTCCCTTCTGCCTCGCTAGTCAGGGCGCCGCCAAAAGAACCCTGTTGGTGCGCGGAGATGCCATACCTCTGTTCTGGGGCAGAAAGCGCGTCATTGCCCGTCGTGGGAAGGTTGACTTCGCAGTAGGTATGATAGGTGAGTCGTCCTCTCTGAAAGGGGGACATCGGCGTGCCTAATGGGTCTCTACGCGGACCTCCCATGTGGTGGTTAGCGGTGCAGTGTTTGCTGCTGAGATTCCACCTTCTCGAGGCGTTGCTCTAGCGCGGAGAGTTTATACTCCAGATGCTGCAGGTGGCTATCCATGTTCAGCACGTAGTCCGTATGCATTTGACGAATCTGCGCTACCTGCTGTGCCAGCTCCTCCAGCTGACGTCCGAGCGCTTCCCCCTGCTGCTGAGAGGTCTGTGCTCGCATCTTGACTATCGTCTCGATATGCTCGAGCAGGATTGTCAACGCTATGAGCAAGAGGACGCCGAACAAGACAATCACTCCGAGGTTCACACCGCCCACGTCAATGCCACCTCCCCCTGTATTGTATCATAGTCAGTCGCCTCTGTCCTGCAGGGAGAAGCCCGACAAGGGGCGAATCTGGCACGCGAGAGCAACAGAAAGGGGAGGACTTCGCACGTATGGATAGAGTACGGATTGGCATCATCGGCGTGGGAGGGATGGGCTCCGCCCATGCTCGGATGATGCAACAGATAGAGGAGGTACAGCTGACAGCGGTTGCTGACATCGACTCCACCGTGGCGCAACAGGTCGCCGAGCAATACGGTGTCCCCTTCTTCACCGACTATCGACAGTGCATTGACAGCGGTCTAGTGGACGCAGTGCTGGTGGCGACGCCACATCCCTCGCATCCCGAGATAGCCATCTATGCCTTCGACAGAGGGCTACATGTGCTGTGCGAGAAGCCGATGGCAATCCACCCAGCTGACGCCGACCAGATGATAGAGGCTGCGCGGCGAGCGGGCAAGGTGTTTTCCATCATGTTCCAGATGCGCACGGAGCGCGCCTATCGCATAGCGCGCAAGGCGATTGAGCAAGGCGTCGTAGGTGAGGTCATGCGCACGCAGTTGGTGTCCGCATGGTACCGCAACCAGGCGTACTACGACTCCGCCGAATGGCGCGCAACTTGGGCAGGCGAAGGCGGGGGCGTGCTGGTCAATCAGGCGCCCCACCTGCTAGACATGTTCTGCTGGCTGGCGGGGCTGCCCGCGAAGGTGACTGCCTTCACGCACACTCGCCTCCATGATATCGAGACGGAAGACGAAGCCTTCGCCCTGCTGGAGTACTCTAACGGCGCGCATGGGTATCTGTACACGACCACCAATGAGGCGCCGGGTACCCAGCGCATCGAGATCGCAGGTGACCTTGGCAAAGTGGTTGTCCAAGACGGACAGGTGAGCGTCTATCGGTTGCAAACGCCCCTGCGCGAGTTCACCCACACCTCCACCGACATGTGGGCGGGGCCGCAGGCTGAGCCAGTGCAGGTCGAGGTGGAAGAGATGCCTACAGGGCATGCTCACATCACGCGCAACTTCGCGCGCGCCATCCTCTACGGTGAGCCGCTGCTTGCGCCTGGCGAGGAGGGCATTTGGAACGTGGAACTGGCAAGCGCCATCATCCTCTCCAGCAAGCGGGGCAAGACGGTATCTCTGCCAGTCGATCGCGCTGAGTACGATGCCCTGCTGCAAGAGCTGAGGGCGAACTCGCAGCCCAAGCGCCGCGTGATAGGGCAGCGTGTCTCAGACCCTAACATCGTGCGGTAGCGATAACCATGCGACGGGTGCGGTTTGGCGTCATTGGAGTAGGAGGCATGGGCGTGGCGCATGCCACACTGCTCCAGCGCATGGAGGAGACCGAGCTGGTGGCAGTGTGTTCTGCGTCGGAGGAGCGCACTCGCCACGTGGCGCAGCAGCTAGGTGTGCATGGCTTCACAGACTACCGCCAGCTGCTGCGCAGCGGTCTGGTAGAGGCGGTGCTTGTAGCAACGCCGCATCCGCTACATGCGGAGGTGGCGTTGTACGCCTTCGAGCAAGGCGTGCACGTGCTGTGCGAAAAGCCGCTGGCGGTAAGCATCTCCGAAGGCAGGCGCATGGTGGAGGCGGCTCGACAGCGCGGCTGCCTGCTGGGCGCGATGCTGCAGATGCGCACGCTGAAGCCGTATCGTGTGGCGAAGCGGGCAGTCGAGGAGGGCATTTTAGGTGAACTTGTGCGGACGCACCTCATCGCCACTTGGTGTCGTAGTCAGGCATACTACAACTCCGCAGCGTGGCGCGGTACGTGGGCGGGAGAGGGCGGCGGCGTGCTCATCAATCAGGCTCCCC
>JANWXG010000176.1 GCA_025057335.1 bacterium
CGTGACCCTAATGAACGCGACAGAGCGCGTCCCTCCCACTGTTGTGACCTTGGTGGACGCGACGGAGCGCGTCCCTACAATTGGGGAGGACAGGTTTCTGGAGGGTCGTGTTCCGTCGCGACCTCTTGTTTGTAGTGCAGGCTTCAGCCTGCCATAGCGCACTGAAGTGCGCACTACCAGCACGGTTTCTGGAGGGTCACGCTCCGTCGTGATCCCAGGGACGCGACGGAGCGCCTTCCTCTAAGCAGGCGGCACGTGATGACGCTCTAGCCCCCTGTCATTCTGAGCGCTAGCGAAGAATCTCGGAGATGCTTCGCCTTCGGCTCAGCATGACAATACTGGAGGGTCGTGCTCCGTCGCGACCATTCCGACGGCTCGGACAAGCCTCGTCCTCCAACCCATTTTGTCATTTTGAGGTCCCTGTTGTTTGTCAAGGAGAAGCACTCCCGTGCTTCACTACGAGCTAAACAGTCTGTCGGACGCCATGTTGGTAGTAGCGCACGTGAGTGCGCCTTCTGTCATTCTGAGCGCTAGCGAAGAATCTCGGAGATGCTTCGCCTTCGGCTCAGCATAACAATACTGGAGGGTCGCGCTCCGTCGCGACCATTCCGACGGCTCGAACAAGCCTCGCCTGCCAGCCTGCCAGGGCTTCGCGCTACGAGGTTGGGGGACATCTAGGCGAGAGACAACTCCTTCAAGCAAAAATCTCCCCTGAGCACAGCGCTATCGCGCGGGCTCAGCGAGCAGAGCGACCACGCCCGACTCGTCCCGATACAGCAACACGGTGATCTCACGGTCACCTTGTGGTTTCCAAGCATGCACAAGCTGCTCTGGCAACAGGTTGACTCCCCGTTTCTTCACGGTAATCTTACCTGCCTGCCAGGCGCGTAGCCTTTCGAGCAGCCGCTTGCGCGAGTAGGGGAAGTGCTCTAACAGGCGATAGGCGCGGGCGAAGGGGGTATCTACCTGCTGGCTAGCGGTCAGGTAGGCGATGCGGGGATGTAGCAGGTAGCCGTCCAACTGTTCCGCCAGTTCGGGCAGCAGCTGCGCAGCGACGACGGCAGGGTCGGGGTCGTATATCCACTCCCGCGGCGGGCTAATGGGAGGAGGCTCGGCGTGTGTGCTGCACAGTCGTGCGCCTACAGGTAACACCAGCGCGCTCAGGGCGAGGCCCTGCTGACACTCTCCGAAAGCCAGCAGCAGCTCGCGACACTCGCCCTCGATAGAGAGGTACTCACGTTCACACCCTGTGGGGATGTCCTGCGGTCTCAGCGCGGGCGTGCTCTTGACCAGCGCACCGCGAACCGTGCCCGCCAGCTGGCATACTGTTGCCCAGTTGGGTTGCCACTCGCTGGGTGCAGAGGTTCGCCTGCCTCCCGTTCGGCGAGAGGGATCCAGGAAGAGGAACGGCGCCTTCTCCAGAGGCAGGCGGAGCAGGTCAGCGTGAATCAGCGCGCAGTGCTCGCTGACCTCGTACACCTGCGCATTGTGTAGCGCGAAGAGAAGTGTGCGCGCATCCCGTTCCACGCCAGCGGTTTCGCCGCGCGCCGCCAACGCCACGAGGTCTCCCCCAATGCCGCATCCCGCGTCGACCACCAGCACGTCACGGGGGAAACGCGAGGCGTGGTAGGTTGCGGCGGTCTCGGAGGAGCTCTGTTCTAGACCCTCTGGCGTGAACCACATCTGATGCGCACGGGAGAATTTGCGCCCTGCGCGCTGGCGCAGAGCTATCTGCTTCACCGCCTGCGCGGCGACCTCTGGAGGGAACCGCCGTCGCAACCAGAGCAGCACGCTCGTTTCGTCGTCTTCGGCGCGTTGCAGAGCCTGCTGAATGGCTTCCTCAATGGGAGATAGGGATAACATCTGCTCTTCCTGAGGGGTTGTGGCGAGAGCGCGTGGGAATCGAACCCACCCGGGACGGGGGCAACCCACCCCGCGGACAGCTTTGAAGGCTGCGGAGGACACCAGTCCCCATGCGCTCTCGCGTCAATCTTCCAGCCACAGGCACACTGCGGCGAGGTCCTGTGCCCGGTCACCTAATTCCGCAGGCACCACCTGCAACACCTGACGCACTCGTTGCCAGGCGTGCACCGCCAACGCCCGGCGAAGCGGCTCCAACACCAGCTCACCTGCTTTCACTGCAATGGTACCCAACACGACACGCTCAGGATTGAGTATCTGTGCCACGTTGGCGATGCCGATACCCATGTAGGTTGCTGCCTCTGCCAACACATATCGTGCAAAGAGGTCGCCCTCCTGTGCCGCCTCCACCACGTGCTGCGCAGTAACGCCCTCTGGCGAGCTCTTCTGCCACACCAAACTGTCTGGGGACTCTCCCGCCAGCTCGCGGGCGCGACGGGCGATAGAAGGTCCAGATGCCAGCGCCTCCAGACACCCCCGCTTGCCGCAACCGCAGAGGGGACCGTCCAGCAGCACCGTCGTGTGCCCAATCTCGCCTGCCAAGTCGTTCGTGCCCCGGTAGAGCCTTCCGTCCAGCACCAGTCCGCCACCGATGCCTGTGCCCCACGTCATGAACACCATGTTGCGTGAGCCTCGCCCCGCCCCGAAGCGATATTCCGCCAGGGCAGTGGCATTGGCGTCGTTCTCTAGACGCGTGGGCAAGCCGAACCGCTCTTCAAACAACGACTTGATGGGAACCGCCTCCCAACCAGGCAGGTTCGGAGGCGAGTACACGATGCCAGCCTGACTGTCTAACGGTCCTCCACACGAGATACCGATGCCGCGCACTAGTTGCGGGGAGACCCCCTGCAGCACCCGCTCGGTCATCTCGAATAGCTGACCAACAACTACCTGCCAGCCCTCTGCGGAGCGAGTGGGTTGCCATTGCCGTGCAACGATGCGTCCCTCTCCATCCGCCAGCACACAAGCGACCTTCGTGCCGCCGATATCCACCCCGACGATGTATGGTGCATCAGGCATAGTTAACCGGGCTTCTGTTCGGGAAACAGCGACCTGTCTTCTGGCTCGATAATCATGCCTGTGGTTTGCAGCCACGCGGTCGCGCGTTGTATCTCCTCTACCGAGCCTTCCAGCTCCACGTAGGCGTAGCCGCCATCTTCCGTGAAGTTCGCCCGCTTGATATTGACGACGACGTTATAGTCTTTACCCAGCCGCCACAGGAAAGGCTCTTTCACCTGTTCGGCGGTCGCGGTAATCAACATCCTCAACTTCGCCATGTGCTCTTCCTCTTCGCCAGGTGTTCCTCGACCTGATGGGGGCGGACAAGCTTCCTGCCTGTAGCGTATCTTCTGCCTGCACCGCGGGGACTCCTGCACCTGTAGAGTCGCTTGCTACGGATGGTGCTCATGTCCATGCAGATGCGAGTGGACGATGGCGCCGTGCGCGTGCACGTGCTCATGTAATAGCCCTGCCTGCACCAGTAGAGAGACATCCTGCAGTGCCTCTTGCAGGGGCGCGTCCATCAGTACGGTGTGCTCCGCAGAGAGAAGGAGCACCCGGTCTGCGATTTCAGGCAGCAGGTGCAGGTTGTGCGTAGCGACTAGCAACGTCTTGCCCGCCTCGTGTAGCCGCTTCAGGATGTCCACCAGCCACACTTGCATCCTCGGGTCAAGCCCTGCAATCGGCTCGTCCATCAGCAGCACCTCGGGGTTCATGCTCAGCACGCAGGCGATGGCGACCTGGCGCTTCTCGCCGCCGCTCAGGCGAAACGGCGCTCGCTCCGCCAGGTGCGTAATGCCCAGCAGGTTGAGCGTGTCCGCGACGCGAGCACGCACCTCCTCCTCAGGTAAGCCCAGCTGGCGCGGGGCGAAGGCAACCTCGTCCCACACCGTCGGGTTGAACAGTTGCGCATCAGCATCCTGAAACACGAAGCCTACCCGCTGACGAAACGTCGCGCCGAACGTGCCCCCTTGCAAAGCACGCTCGGTCAGCGGCGTGCCTAAGAAGCGCACCCCTCCGCTCGTGGGTTCCAGCAAGCCGTCGAGCAAGCGCAAAAGCGTGGACTTGCCGCTGCCGTTGACGCCCAGTATCGCCACCCGGTCGCCCCGCCAGACGCGAAAGGAGACCTCTCTCAGCGCAGGCGTGCCGTCGGGATACACGTAGGATACGCTTTCACACTCATACAACAGCTCTTTAGCCGACATTCGTCCCTCCGAACCAGTATGCCAGGCTCAGCCACAGCGCCACTAGCAACAGCCACACCGTGTCGCGCCACAACCAGCGTTGGGTATAAGCGCCCCGCAGGTTACCGTCGAACCCGCGCGCTCGCATAGCGCGATACACCTCCTCCTGTAGGCTCAGGCTCTTCGCCAGCAGCACCGCCGCGCTGACCCCCGCGTATCCGCGCGCCTGCTGCGCCGTGACCGCACCCACCTGCCGACTGCGCCGCGCCAGCACCATCTCCGCCAGCGTCTCCACCAGCGTGAACAGGTAGCGGTAGGTCAGCATCAGCCCCGTCACCATCAGGCGCGGCACGCGCAGAGTGCGCAGGCTGTGTAGCAGCAGATGCCAGCGAGTAGTGAGGCTCCACAGCAGCGTCGCGGTCACCGCCGCGCTCAAACGCAGCAGCAACATCAATGCCGCGAGCGCCCCCTCACGGCTTAACGCCAGCGCCTCCCAGCCAAACGGTTGCCATAGCACCCTTCCTGGCGTCACCGCCTGCAGAGTCAGCGGCAGCGCCACCAGCCCGCCAAAAAGCAGAATCGGAGCCAGAGCGCGCAGCAGGAAACCACGCACGGGCAAACGTGATACGATAATCAGAAAGATGCTACCCAGTAGCACAGCGAATGGCAACACCGGGGAGCGTGAGAGGGAGACCGTTATCAGGGTCGCCAGCAGAGCCAGCGTCTTCGCCAGCGGATGGAGCTGCTGCAGATAGCCAGACAGCCGCGCCCACTCCTCCGCCGCTACCGCACTGGCGACCACCTCGCGCAGCTGCAGCAGCGTCCGCTCCAGCCATCTCCCTCGTGGGGAGACAGGGGACATAGAAACGGGCGGCTCCTGCCGACGCATCCAGTCGGGCAGCGCGCTGGCAGGCTGGCTACGCACCGTCGATTCTGCAGGAACGGGCGCAGGCTGGCGCACCAGCGCACGGGCAATCCACGCCGTCACCGTCGCCCCTACCGCTGCGGAGAAGATATAGCCTACTACCTCCCAGAACCTGCCTTCGCGCCCGGGCAGGGCGTAATCGGGAATAAGCGGCTTCAACACGCCTTCGCCCAGACGCAAGATGCCTGCGGGCACGTAGCCCACCAGCTGCTGTAAGGTCTCCTCATCCCATTCGCCCCAAGCTGAGCCAGTGGCTATCAGTCCTAGCGGCGTCAGCAGCAACACCAGCGCGAACACCAGCCACAGCCGAACGGGCTTATCCGCTCGCACTACCCGACGACCGCTGACCAGCTCCGGGAAGTTCCGCCACAGATAAGCCAGCGCAGCGACAGTCACCACCGCCTCTACAGGTCCCGCCACCAACAGATGGATATGCACCATCGCGGGCACGGAGACACTGGCGCCGAAGGGGAAGTAGAGCGCGCGCCCGGATTCGTCCTGAGCGACGAGGGGCTGTATCCCCAGCATCATGCCTGTGCTGGCAGCGGAGAGCACTGACCCGAGATACGCTCCTGCTCCCGCCGCGAGCAACGCGCGCCCACTGCCCAGCTCCGACCTGCCCGCCAGCAGGCGGTAGACGCCGTAGCCCGTGAACGCTGCCACGAAGCCCATGTTG
>JANWXG010000177.1 GCA_025057335.1 bacterium
GTAATCGGTTACGCAATTCTATCGTATCACCTTTTGTGCACGTTGTCAAGCTTTTTCACGTCCTTTTCTCAAAATTCTCCATGAAAACCGCATCCTTACCTGCTCTTGCGCTCCTCCCTACCCTTCCGTTATAATGGCGAGTAGGAACCGTGTCTCAGGAGGTATGCAAGATCGATGTCGAAAGCCCGCCTGCTCAGCGGAATGCAGCCTACAGGAGTCCTGCATCTGGGTAACCTCGAGGGGGCACTGCGTAATTGGGTACAATTGCAAGACCAGTACGACTCCTACTTCTGCATTGTAGACTGGCATGCGTTGACCACTCTCGCCGAGCGCACGGAGGAGATACCGCACAACGTGCGCGAGGTGGCGATAGACTATATCGCAGCGGGGCTGGACCCCGAGAAATGCGCTATCTTCGTGCAGTCCCATGTGAAGGAGCACGCGGAGCTGCACCTGCTCTTCTCGATGATTACGCCTCTGGGATGGCTGGAGCGGGTTCCCACCTACAAGGAGAAGCGTGAGAACCTGCAGCTGGAGTCGGTCTCTTACGGTTTGCTGGGATACCCTGTGTTGCAGGCAGCGGACATCCTTGTGTACAAGGCTCAGGTCGTGCCCGTTGGCGAGGACCAGCTGCCGCATCTGGAGCTGACGCGCGAGGTGGCACGCCGCTTCAACTACCTTTACGGTGAAGTGTTTCCTGAGCCCCAGGCACTGCTTACTCCTGCCGCGCGCGTGCCCGGGCTGGACGGGCGCAAGATGAGCAAGTCCTACAACAACGCCATCTACCTTTCGGACGACGCCCAGACCGTGACCCAAAAGGTGAAGCAAGCCTTCACGGACCCTCAGAAGGTTCGTAAAAACGACCCCGGTCACCCTGAAGGGTGCGTGGTGTTCGCCCTGCACCAGATTTACAGTAAAGACGACGCAGCCACCATCGAGACCGAGTGTCGAGCGGGGCAGCGCGGTTGCGTGGACTGCAAGATGCAGCTGGCGGGCAACCTGAATACGGCGCTGGACCCTCTGCGTCAGCGGCGGCAGGAGCTGCTGGCGAAGGCAGGCGAGCTGGAACGCATCCTGCGGGAGGGAGCAGAAAAGGCGCGGGCAGTGGCTCAGGAGACTATGAAAGAAGTGCGTGCAGCCATGCACTTGGAGTGAGCGATGGAAGTCACGTTTCGCGCCATTCGCCCCGAAGAGATGGAGATGTGCCTCGACGTGTGGGACGCTGCCTTCGAGGAGACGCCGCGCGAGTTCTTCCGCAAATACTTCACAGGCGACCCCTGGTTCCATCCTGAGTATACGCGCTGCGCTTTCGTCGGCAAGCGCATGGTGTCCGCCGTGCAGATTGTGCGGCGGGAGGTGCGCGTCGGACAGGTTACCCTAACCATGGGTGGCATCGCGAACGTCGGTACTGTGCCTGCATACCGTTCGAAGGGCTACTCCACACAACTGCTCAAGGACGCCATCGCCGTGATGGAGCGGGAGGGCTTTGACTTCTCGATGCTTTTTACAGGCATTCACGGTTTCTACGCGCGACTGGGCTGGGAAAACCTACCCGTTACTATCATGTCGGCAGAGATTCGTCAAGAGCTCCCGGCCCCAGAAGGGGGATATCGCATCCGTCCGCTAGCGGACACCGACCTGGAGGCACTATGCACCTGCTACGAGCAGTGTAATGCGGGGCGCAGTTTCACTGTCGTGCGCTCCCCTGCCTACCTGCGCGGCTGGATAGGCTGGGATGAACGCACGCCTGAGGATGTCTTCGTTGCGGAGGCGGCGGGCAGGTTCGTCGGCTACATCGTGGCGCCTCTGGGCGAATCCCTCTCCATCACGGAGGTCGGCTGGCTGCCCGCCTACGCTGAGTGCGTCTTCACGCTGATGCTGCACGTGTTACGACGTGCCCGCGAACGCGAAATCAGTCAGGTTCGTCTCCATCTGCCGCGCGACCCGGTGCTGATGAGCGTCGCACGCGCCCTGCTCCACGACTTTACTTGGCACGAGGAGACGCCAATGGTGCGCCTCATCCGTCTACAGCCTCTGGTGAACAAGCTGCTGCCCGAGCTGTCGAGACGTGTGCAGATGGTAGGGGCGAAGGGCACGGTGCGGCTGCGCCTGCCCACTGGCACGATGGGGCTGCGGGCGACGGGAGACGAAGTAGTGCGCGACGCTCAGGCGCTGCCTGAGGTCGTGCTGACGCAGGCGCAGTTTATGGGACTGGTGATGGGGCTGATTGGCGCGGAAGAGCTTCCCGAGCCGTCGCCGCCTCAGGCGCGCGCGCTCCTGAACGTGCTCTTCCCACGACAGCCTGCGGTATACTGGGCATGGGATGGATTTTAACAGCGTGTGCAACGAGGTGTGGCCATGGCAGAGCAGCATCACATGCGTCGGGAAATCCACGAACAGCCCCAGGTTATTCGTACGGTAGCCGAAAAAGGCGTGCGCGCCGCGCAGGCACTGGCGCAGGCGATTCGGGAGCGCGGCGTGCAGTTCACCATGATTAGCGCACGCGGTACTTCCGATAACGCCGCTCTGTATGCCAAGTACCGCATGGAGATCGAGGCGGGCATTCCTGTGGCCTCGGCAGCGCCCTCCATCTTTACGCTATACAGCGGACAGTTGAACCTCTCTCGCGCACTAGTGCTCGGCATCAGCCAGTCTGGCAAAGCGCAGGACGTGGTAGAGGTGGTCTCCGCGGCGCGCGCGGCAGGGGCGCTCACCGCTGCCATCACGAACGACCCTAGCTCCGAGCTAGCGCAGGTAGCGGAGCACGTGTTACTGTGCTATGCGGGGGAGGAGCTCAGCGTTGCTGCGACCAAAACCTACACCGCCACGCTGGCAAATATCTCCCTGCTCGTAGATGCCCTCACGGGACGACCTCGCCCTGGGGAAGAACTGGAGGAGGCGGCGCACGGCATGGAGCAGGTGCTGGCGATGGAAGAGGAGATCGAGCTGCTCGCTGAGCGCTACCGCTATATGTCCGCCTGTATGGTGCTGGCGCGAGGATATAACTTCTGTACCGCACAAGAGGCGGCGCTGAAGATGATGGAAACGGGCTACGTCATCGCGCGTGCCTACTCCGCTGCCGACTTTCTGCACGGACCGATTGCCGTGGTGGACACGGGCTTCCCCTGCTTTGTGTATGCGCCCAACGGCAACGCCTACGCCACGATGTTGCAGCTAACCGCTAAACTGCGCGAACGCGGTGCGGAGATTGTGGTCATCTCGTGCAACCCGGAGATTCTGCGCCTGGCAACGCGCACTATCGTGTTACCTTGCGACATCGCCGAGCGCATGAGCCCGCTGGTGTACATCGTGGTCGGGCAGCTGTTCGCGTTCCACCTGTCCGAGACGCGCGGTTACGACCCTGACCGCCCACGCGGGCTGAGCAAAATTACCATTACCCGATAAGGGTGTCCACGGTGCATTGCAGGTTCGTGCTGCAGTAACGGTGTGGACATCCCAACAAACAGCGTAGACGCGCTATGTGAGCAGTACGCTGCCGAAGGGGTCGATACGTGTGCCCCACGCCGCAGAGAGGCGGTTCAGTCGGGCGATGGTAGTCTTCCATGCCCTGCCATCGGCGTAGTGCAACTGCCCCCGCCGCTGTCTAAGCGGTATCACTCCTGCGGAGTCGACTGCATGAGGACGGCTAATCACCAGCTGCAACACCGCAGTCTCAGAGCGAGAGGAAAGGTTGACAAAATCCCCCAGACTGTAGGCGATGACCTTCTCGCGATAGACTTCGATACCCTGTAACACGTGAGGATGGTGTCCGACAACCGCATCCGCTCCCCAATCGATAAGCAAGCGTCCCAAGCGACGCTGGGTGCTCTCTGGAAACTCGGCAAGCTGCTTACCCCAATGGATGGAGACGAGCACGAAGTCTGCTCGCTCGCGCGCGGTTTGAATATCCTGGCGCATCCCCTCTTCTGCGCCGGCACCGCGCGCGGGAGCGATGCCAGCACGGGTAGATGTTGCCACCGAGCCAACGGGCAAGATGCATGAGTAGCTCAACAAGGCAAACTGCAGTCCATCTCGCTTTAGTATGGCAGGGCGACGGGCTTCCTCAAGGCTCCTGCCCGCCCCCGCATACGCGATGCCTACACGGTCTAAGACGCGCAGGGTGTCGTACAGACCGCCCTCTTGGTAGTCCATGAGGTGATTGTTCGCCAGCCCGACGGCGTCGAACCCAGCGAAAACCAGCGCTTGCGCCCAGCGCGGCTCCGCACGCAAAATGTAGTCGCGCCGAGCACGCACGCTCTCTGCGCTTTTATACGGGGTAGGAGTGTTGCGAAGAGTGAAGGGCGCCTCCAGATTGCCCACAAGAATACTCGCTCTGGACAGGAGTGGACGCACCTTTTGAAAAGGATACTTTGCGCCATACTGACGCAAGAGGTACGTCATTCCCAGTACCAACATGATGTCTCCTGTTGCGAAAACGGTTACAGGGCGAGCGGCGGTCATGCTTGCACCGTGAAAAGCGCGATCATCCCCTGACGAGCAGAGCAAACGACTGTTGGGTCTGGATGTCACTCTGCCGCATCTTGACACCGTCAAATTAGTTTAGCACACCGCTCATCGGGCGTCCAGTGTTGTCTCATTGTCCTCCAGCTTTCGTTGCTTGACTCGTCGTCTCGCACATCATACAATAAGGACATGAACAACATGCACATCCTCCCTTTTACTGGCGAGCTGCTGGATCGAGTCGTCACGTTGCTCCAGCAGACCTTGCACGCCGACCCCATCTCGCGCAGTCTGTTCGTGCGCAAGGTGCTGATTGACCCCAACTTTGACCCAGAGGGAGCACTTGTCGCGATGGCGGAAGGACAGGTTGTTGGGTTTGCTCTAGGGATTGCCCGACGCTTACCGCTGGAGGACGCCCCCCCCGACGGGGACAGGGGTTATATCACCCTGCTGGCGGTACATCCCCACTGGCAGCGCCGGGGCATCGGTTCACAGCTGCTGCAACGTGTGGAAAGCTACCTGCGTTCGCGTGACCGCAAGGTCGTGCTGGTCTCGCCATACGCCCCCAACTACTTTACGCCTGGCGTGGATGTAAGCGCCTATCCTGATGGACTGCGGTTCTTCCTCCAGCGCGGTTATCAGGAGGTGTATCGCCCGATTGCGATGGACTGTAACCTGCTGAATCTTAGCACTCCCGAATGGGTTCAGCAACGCGAGCAGCAGCTGCAGCAGGAAGGCGTGACGGTGGAGCCTTACCGTCCACACCTCATCCTGCCGCTCTTCCGCTTCCTGCGCGAGGAGTTCCCTGGCGACTGGCAGCGGTTCGTGCGCGAAGCCATTGCGCGTATCGAGCAGGGCGACAGCCCGGAAAGGGTGTGGATAGCGCACGAACGGGGCGAGGTGGTCGGCTTCAGCCACTTCGAAGGCGAGCGGTTTGGTCCCATCGGCGTAGCGCAGTCGCAACGGGGACGGGGCATCGGGCAAGTGCTGATGTTCAAGACGCTCCAGTCGATGCGTCTGCAGGGGCTGCACACTGCCTTCTTCCTCTGGTCGGATGACCGCACAGCGGAGAGGCTGTATCACACGGCGGGCTTTGTAGAGACGCGAAGGTTCGCACTACTACGGAAGGAGCTGTGAGGATGGCAGAAAGCGTGGATATCCTGGCAATTGGAGCGCACATCGGCGATGTGG
>JANWXG010000178.1 GCA_025057335.1 bacterium
GTCACGACACAGGGTGTGCAACAGGGGAAGGTCTGGCTGACTCTGCTGCCAGGGGTAGGCGCCCGTGCGTCGGCAGTAGGAGAGCAGGATGCAGGTCACACCATCCTCTGCCTCCTCGCGGGGCAACCCGCCGTCCGAGGCGCACTGACGGCAAATCCACGCCATCCACTCTGCTGGAGATTGCGGCTGCACTGCAGGAAGCCTCGTTGTGCTATGCTCAGGAATAGTTTAGCCCTGTATGCTGCTGCTGTCAAGCGGAGAGCACTTTTCCCACATCATTCTCTGGAGGGCGAGGCTCCTGCCGAGCCGTTGGGGAGGAGGAGCCAGATCACCTTTCGCTCAGCCAAGGGCATGAGGCGATGCGTCCGGGCTACCTGGCTCGACGCACCTGCACCTGACGGAAGCGGGCGGTGGCGGCGCCATGCGTCATCTGCGCAATCTGCATGGGGTCGCCCTTACCGCAGTTGAGCACGCCGTTGGGCACCCAGAATCGCTCGTCGCAGATGGCATCACATGAGTTCCAGAACTTCTCGGTAATGCTGTGGTAGGTCACGTTTTTGAGCATGTGCACCAGCTTGCCGTTCTTGATGCGCCAGAAGGCGTCGCCGCCGAACTGGAAGTTCTGGCGCATCTGGTCAATCGAAAAGCTGCCCATGCCCTCGATGTAGATGCCGTCTTTCGTATCAGCAATGAGCTCTTCAGGCGAGAGGGGCTGCGTGCCCGGCATCAGGCTCAGGTTGGGCTGGCGCACGATAGGGATGCTGCCCCAGCTGTCGGCGCGGGTGGAGCCAGTGCTACGGGGCATGCCGATTTCCGCCGCTACCTCGCGACTGGTGCTGTAGCCACAGAAAACGCCCTCCTTCACAACGTACCATCGCTGACACTCCACGCCGTCGTCGTCGAAGCCCTGCGTGGCGAGACCCCCGGGCAACGTGTTGTCTGCCACGAAGTTCACGATAGGAGAGCCGTACTGCAGCGTGTGCAGCTTGTCGGGCGTGGCGAAGCTGCGCCCCGCCAGCGACTCCTCATAGCCCAGTGCGCGGTCCAGCTCCGTCGGATGCCCTACCGACTCGTGCAGGGTAAGCGCGAGGTTAAGCGGGTCCAGCACCAGGTCGGTGACCATATCGTCCACTTCGGGCGCCCGAAGGTGCTCCAGTGCTTGCTGCGCCACGCGCTCGGTGTTTTCCAGCAGGTCTTGTGCGTGGATATGCTCGTAGCCGCGAGTCATGGGAGGCGGTGTGTAGGTGCGACTGCGCGCATCGCCCTCCCCA
Organism: bacterium; assembly: GCA_025057335.1. Taxonomy (GTDB): domain Bacteria; phylum Armatimonadota; class HRBIN16; order HRBIN16; family HRBIN16; genus HRBIN16. Next base: position 1,272 of record JANWXG010000178.1, read on the forward strand.
ACGGCGGTAGCAGTGTAGCCCGTCGCAGTGGTATAGATGATGCTGTCCATCAGCGAGCCTTCCGTGTTCGCAAAGTAGCGTTCCTCGCGCTTGAACAGCAGGTAACTGTTTGCCTTCTTGATGCCCTCGTGTCGGAGCAGCGCCTGATTAATCTGCAGCAATAGCCCCACTTTGGTGTCAATGGGCACGGTGAAGGGGTCGATCTCGCACGCGGAGCGGAAGCTCATCTGATGCACAGGTTCAGGCGCGAGCTGCACAGGCCTGTTGCGGGCGGAGGCGCTAGCGCGAGCAATCGCCACTGCCTCTGCCGCCACGCGCTGTACCTCTTCCGATGTGAGCAGGGAGCTGCTGGCGAAGCCCCACGCGCCATCGGCGATGACTCGCACGCCGATGCCCCAGTCTTCACTGTCCACCAGCTGGCTCACACGCTGGTCTTCGCAGGCAATTTGCTGACGACGATACAGCACGATGCGCGCGTCGGCGTACGTGGCGCCCTTCTGCCTCGCAGTGTCTACCGCTAGAAGTAACAGCTCTTTCATCGGCGGACTCTCCTCCACGGAAAAAGTTTCTACGGTCGCAGCCGTCTTCCCTCTCTGCAGGTTTCCCTGCGCTGCAGGGTGAACCGTGAAGAGGGTAGGGCGTGCAGGAGAAGTGGTGAGATGTATCGTGAGGGGATAGCGCAACAGGTGGAGTTTCCTGCCGCACAGGGGCGGGAGCGCCTTGCCGACTTCCCCTGGTGGCGGGCAGCGCGCGCGGTGCTCTGGGGGCTGTTTCTGGTGCTGACGCTCTGCGCCCTGACCACGCACTCCAACCTGGTGTATCAGCGCTACATTACCGCCTCCTCCCTGCCCAGCGGCGCGGTGTTCTTCTTTTTCCTGACCGTTGTGCTCAACGGCATCCTGAGGCGTCTTCGTGCGCCGTGGGCGATGCAGCGGTGGGAGCTGGGCATCGTCTTCTCGATGCTGTTCATCTCCGCAGCCATTCCGCAGGCATCCATCGGGCAGACCATTGTGACGCTGGCGGTGGCTCCGCAGTACTATCCCCGACGTGGCGGCGTCCCTTACGCGGAGCAACTGGGAGACGCCATCCCCGCATGGCTGCTGGTAGGGGATGGAGAGGCGGTTCGGGCGTTTTACGAAGGGTTGTCTCCCGGACAGACCATCCCCTGGGGGGCATGGGTGATACCGCTGGCGGGCTGGACGCTGTTTGCGCTGGCGCTGACTGCGGCGCTGGGGTGTCTGGCGCGCATCCTCGCGCACCGCTGGATTGAAGAGGAGCGGGTGACCTTTCCGTTGATGGAGCTGCCCCTGGAGATGATGGGCGCGGGCAGTGAAGGTGACCGTTTCTGGCGCAATCCCCTGCTGTGGCTGGGCTTCGCCATCCCGGGCACGATGATTGGCTTCGGACAGATGCACGCCTACTTCCCCACTATCCCGGAAATCGGGCAGATACTCACCTGGCGCATCGGCGAGGGGTGGCAGACCGCTCCACTCAACGCCCTGCGCGACTTCGTGTTCCCCGTATGGTTTCTGGTGGTGGGCGTCTCGTACCTGATTAATGCTGAGGTGGCGGCGTCCATCTGGGTGTTCCACCTGGTGTATCGGGCGCAGCTGCTGCTGTTCGCACTGGCGGGCTACAACGCCGCCGCGCCCGCAGGCACGACCACTTTCAATCCGCTGGACTGGATACATCACATGGAGTTTGGCGCATGTGTGGTGCTGTCGGGGGCGATGCTGGCGCCCGTATGGGGTGAGGTGAAGCGGGCATGGCGCGGTGAACCCGATGCGCGGGTACCGCGTGGGGCGGTGTGGGGCTTCCTGGCGGCGAATGGAGCCATGCTGCTGTGGGCGCAGCTGGCAGGGCGCAACCTGTTGCCTGTTCTGCTGTTTCTGCTGATGTTGTACGCGATAGTGCTGGCTCTGGGCAGGATGGTGGCGTCGGGCGGGGTGTACCTGGTGGACAACGGCTACGTGCCCGAACGGCTGATACACGGCCTGTCGGGTAGCCTGTGGCAGAGCCAGAGTGGGCTATGGATGCTCAACGCGCAGAACGCACTGGTCGGGCGCGCCGATATGAGCTTCCTCTACTTCGCCCTCAACGACGAGAAGTTTCGGCATGAGGCGCGTCTGCCGCAGCGGGTGCATCTGGTGGGTGTCGCGCTGTCGATACTGGCGGCGTTGCTGGGGGCGTATTTCTTCATCCTGTGGTGGTCGTATCAGTATGGGGCGGTGAACTTCGCTGCGTGGCCGCTCACGTGGAACGTGCCGCAGCACTTGCAGCGGTTAATCGGCGACATGGGGGCGCGCCGCCCGCCGTCAGCGGAGGTGTGGAGCGCCACGCTGGCGGGAGCGGGCATCGGGTTGTTCCTGCTGTATCTGAACCGACAGTTCACCTGGTGGCGCATCTCCCCACTGGGCTTCGTGATTGCCAGTAGCCTGAACGTAAGCGGGCAAATCTGGGGAGGCGCTCTCATCGGTTGGCTAGTTTCCTCTCTGGTGAAGCGCTACGGCGGTATGCCAGTCTACCGCAGGTTGCGTCCGTTCTTCTTGGGACTCATCTTGGGGGATATTGTGGTGTATTGCACGGTTGTATTGCTGGAGTCGCTGATTGGCGTGCGGGGGGCGGGATTGTAGCCCCCTCCTCCCCACATCGGGAGAAGGGGGTGAGGCGCTCTACGTCAGCGCCATCGGCATCAGCACGCACAGGTAGTTGTCTCGGTCTACGGGTCGGATGACGGCGGGGCGTAGCGATTCGGTCATCTCTAAATGCACGCCCTCGGAGTTGACTACGTTGAGCACGTCGATCAGGTATCGGGCGTTGAAGGCGACGGTGATGTCATCCCCCTCGCGCACGACCTCTACTTCCTCGTGCGCCTTGCCTGACTGTCCGCTCTCTGCCTCAATGATGAGGTACTCCCCGTTCGTCGAGAGGATGACACGGTTGCTAATATCTCGCGCCACGAGGCTGGCGCGGCGTACCGCGCGCAGGAACTCATCGGTGGCGAGGGTCAGCCGCTTGGTGTAGGTGGTGGGGATGACTCGCTGGTAGGCGGGGAACTGTCCCTCAATCAGGCGGCTGATGAGAAAAGTGCGTCGCGGGTCGTCTACGGGGCGAAATGCCGCCTGCATCTTGCCGATTTGCACCTCCACCTCGCCATCGTAGTCGCCGACGATACGGGCGAGCTCATTCATAGCGCGTGCCGGCACCACTGCCGCGATGGGCGTGCCCAGCGCCGACGCACCGACGGGATGCGAGCGCACGGTCAGGCGGTGAGTATCAGTGGCGACGGTGCGTAGGGTCACGCCGTCATACTCTACCAGCACGCCTGTAAGGATAGCGCGCGTCTCCTCAGTGCTCACTGCGAAAATGGTCTGCTTGATCATTTCGCGGAGCGTGTCGGCGGGCACAGTGAAAGTAGTGGCGTCGCTCACCTCAGGCAAGGAGGGGTACTCTGTGGGCGACAGCCCTAGCAGCTTGTACTCGGAGCGCTCGCAGAGGAGCTGCACGGCATGTGTGGCGTCGTCACTCATCTTGACGTCGGCATCGGGCAGCGAGGAGAGTACCTCCTGCGTGAGGCGAGCTGGCAGCGTGGCTTCACCGGGCATTTCTACTGCGGCAGGCACGAAGCACTCGATACCGATTTCGAGGTCGGTTGCGGTGAGTTTCACGCCGTCGCCTTCGGCGCTGAGGTGGATGTGCTGCAAGATGGGCAGTGAACTGCGCCCACTGACGGCGTGGGCGACTGTCTGCACTCCTTCCAGTAGGTCTTTGCGCGTTGTCGTGAGCTTCATGTTGAACCTCCCACTACGTGTGCTTTCTTGGGCTCTCAGCAGGCTAAAGCCTACATTACAAGCGATCAGGTTTGTCGTGCGCACTTCAGTGTGCTCTTGCCCCCGTGGCAACGGCTCGGCGGGAGCCTCGCCCTCCAACGTGGTCATTCTGGCGTCTTCTTGTTCTACTCCGTTTGTCAAGGGGAAGCACTTACGTGCTTCACTACGAGCTGGAGAGGTCGTCGTGCGCACCGCATTGGTAGTAGCGCACGTTGGTGCGCCCCTGTCATTCTGAGCGCAGCGAAGAATCTCGATGCCTGCTAAGCAGAGATGCTTCGCTCACGCTCAGCATGACGAAGGAGACCCGCCTCGCCCTCCAACCCCTTTGTCATTCTGAGCGCAGCGAAGAATCTCGATGCCTGCTAAGCAGAGATGCTTCGCTCACGCTCAGCATGACAAGACAAGGAT
>JANWXG010000179.1 GCA_025057335.1 bacterium
TAGTTCCACCTGCCCCGGCGGGGGTAGGTCGCCTATCACCTCCTCGGCGCGCACGCGCACAACGGGAATGCGCACTTCGCGTCGCCCGAACGCGCCTTCCAACGCCAGCTGCACTGCGTCGGCGCGGGGTACGCCCTCCACGCGAACCTCCGCTACCTCCGCTGGCGAGACCTCTACCCTCTCTGGCGTGAAGCGCGCCGCCTCTAGCCCTGCCTCGGCGCGCAGGGTGACCTGCTGAACGCTTTTGCTCGTGTTGCGCATCTGCAAGCTAAGCGCCAGGCGTCCCTCCCCTAGCACGGCGAGGCGGTCAGGAGCGCGCACAACCACCTGTTCCCGCTCCATCGCCTGCAGGTAGAGTGTCGCCAGATGGTCGGGGCGCACCGCCACATACTCGTCGCCCAAGCGCTGCAGCAGGTCTCGAAGTAGGGGCAAGGTCGCTCCCCAGTTCCACACGAACAGGTGCAGGAAGGCGGGACGGCGCGCTGGAGTCATCGCTCGCACCTGCTGCTCCCACAAAGCCAGCTGCTCTTCAGGAGAGGCGTTCTCGCGCCAGCTCATCACCGCGTGGAACACAGGCACGTTGCGTGCAGTGAGGTAGGTTGCATCCTCATAGCGAGTAACGCGCCTGCCGTAATCAGGGAACAGCGCGCGCACCCGCGCCTGCTCCGCATACTGTGCGATTCGCCTGGGGTCGGTAATGCCCATCACCCATGCGCTATGCAGGTCCATCGGCGCCATCGCCCGGCGCGTGAGGCTCAGGAAGTCCAGATACACCCGTTCACCGTCTCGATAACGCATGCCGAACTGGTCGGGATAGGTATATCCCACACCGGAGACAGCGGTCAGCCAGTAGTCCTGCGGAGAGGAAGTCTCGTAGTAGTAGTCCACCACTGCAGGCAAGAGCAATCCTGCCGCAGGGCTGATGGTCCAGCCGATAGGGAAGGAGCCGCGCAGCGGGTCGCGCCATAGCTGCGGGAAGTTGTAGTTGGTCAGCACAGGCAGGTTGTCCCCGTCGGACAAGATGAGCGAGACGTATACCTTGTCGTCTCGCAATGGAGGCGGCGGCGGTGCAGGCTTCTGGCGGAACCGCGCCACGCGGATGCCCGAATGGACGGTCAAGTTGGCGACGTTAATCGTGCCCACCAGATACTTGCCGAACTCGGCGAAGAGGGTCACGCCTGGCCCCTCGCCGATGCCGATGTCCTTGCCCGCCCAAGGGTAGCTGAGCACGCAGCTGTTGGGCGGCATCTTCGCCAGAATCTGCTCCGCAAGGCGCACCTCGGCGTCGGGGTCGGAGGTCGGGCGCGCGCCGTCAATCGGTCCCGAAATCCAGAAGATGAACACCCTGTTCGCCACTAAGTAGTCGCGTAAGGCAAGATGGTCGGGATAGGAGCAAGCCACCAGATGCCTGTTCATCCGCCCCCAGAGCGTCTCGAACGCCCAGCGGTATGCCTCCACGTTCTTCCGCCACCGCCCGCGCAGGTCGTGCACGACGGGCAGGCGAAGCGTCCTGGCGATTCGCGGCGAAGCCACTATAGCGTTCTCCACGCTGGCAAGCATGGTCGCCACGTTCTTGGTCGCGGGCACGGCGGGGTCGGTCACCACTATCCCACGAATGGCGGAGCGATAACGTCGCAGCAGTTGACGCGCGTCGGCGACGCGCTCCACCCGCTTCACCCAGCCGCGTCGCACCATCCAGTCCAGCCATAGCGGGTCGTTCTCGTAGAACACCAGGTAAATCTGCGGTCGCTGGCGGTTGACGATGCCCTGTAGACTAAAGAGGAGCATCTGCCAGTCAGCGGGCAAGGGACGCACGTCTGCGACCACCAGGGTCGCTGCAGGCGGCGCGGATTTGGCGAAGATGCGATGTAGAGGCGGTGAGGGCGGCGTCGGCAGGTTGCGAGGCTCCCCCGACGGCTGAGGGGGCGGCACCCGCTGCACGCCCAGAGGCACCTGCACACCCTCCACCCGAAAGAGGCTCACGCGGTCTACTCGTAGCGAGGCATACGCCGTCCAGCGCAACCGACACTCCAGCTTGCCCCCGTCGTAGCGGAACAGCAGCGGCACCTGCACATATTTGCCCGTAGAGAGCTCCCTGTCTACCACTTCCCGCGCGGCGAGAATCTGCTGTCCATAGCCCACACAGGCGTCCACCTCTGCCACGACCTCACCGTCGCGTGAGTCGTCCAGCAGCTTCACGCGGAAGAAGGCAGCGTAAGTGCCCGGGGGCAGCTCGATGTAGGGACCGAACAGCACGTGCCCCTCCAGGTCTCTCCCGCCGCCGCGCTCGGACGTGCTCGCCTCTCGCGCCTTGCCTCCGTGTGCCTGTCGGTCAGTGACTATCTTCCCGACCAGGGAAGCGGCTTCTTCCGCCTCCCACAGACGCGCCGGGAGAAACCGCGCCCCTTCAGGCAGTGTCACCGTCGTGAGTACCTCTCCCCTCACCTGTCCCCAGTCGGGCAGAGGTTGAGCGGGGACAACGGCAGGCAAAAGGGCAAGGGCACACCAGATAGGGAAAACCCGCATCACTGCTACCTCCAGAAGTTAGCGAACTCCCGTCATCCTGTCCAGCTGCTGCGCCCAGGGAGTGTTTTCAATCCACTGACTGAGCGAAACGCGCTCCGCGGCGATGTGTAGGGCAATCAGCAACGCGAGCACCGCTGCCTGCGCCCACAGCGGCAGTCCTGCCACTAGAGCTACCCCCAGCACACCTCCCAACAGGTTCGAGCCAACGTCGCCCATCATCGCCTCGCCCGCAGCGTCGTAACGGCGCATCAGCAGCGCCGCCGCCATCAGAAAGCCCAGTAGCGCCGCCGTCAACGCCTGCTCCGTGCGCAGCAGGTACACTACCACAACCACCGAGAGTACCAGAAACACCGACACTGCCCTACCCGGACGCATGTCCAGCAGGTTCATCGCGTTCGCTGTCAGCGCGATGAGCAGGGCGCTCATCAGTATCGTCCAGCCCGTTTGCAGCAAGAAGGCGACAGCGATAGCGACTGCACTCCCTCCGACCGCCTTGAGCAGACCTGTCGTCACCCTGCCCTGACTCAGGGCGCGCAGATGCCCGCGCAAGCCCTTGACCTCACCGCTTCCCCACAGGTCGTCCACCAGCCCCAACAGCCCAAATCCGAGAGCCGACAGCAGAAACGCTATCGTCAGAGGGCGCGTCTGCTCCTCTGCAGCCCAAGCCAGCTCCGCGTAGAGCACCGTGCAGAAACCCCACCAGATGACGCCGTAGCTGGTCGGCACGAGTCTGCCCCGGTAGTTCGGGCGCAGCCACCCCCAGCGACGGCTGAAGCGGGGAAACAGCGCGATACCACCTAACAGCACCACAAACGGCGCCGCCACGAACAGCACGATGCCTATCATTCGCCCGTCCATAGCTGTACCGGTCTTCTCCCCACGCTGGCGAGCAGCACATGCCAGCCCTGCCGCGCCCGATGCAGGAAGCCGCGCCAGCTTCTGCCCGTGTAGCGATGCGTCATCTCCACCTCTACCTCCTGCACTCGCGCACCCAGACGCACCAGGTCCGCCGTCATGCCCACCTCGACGCCGAAGCCCTCTGCCAGCGCATGCAGACGACACAGCACGCCCCAGCGGAGGGCGCGCTGACCACTCAGCGGGGCGCGGAAGCATCTGCCCGTCTGAAGACGCAGCACCCATTGGGCGAATCGTGCCACCAGTCCAAAGCCTCCCCGCCTGCCCGCAGGCGGCAGCACACCGATCGCCAGTTCGGCTTCGCAGGCGCGCACCGGCTGAACCAGCCGCACGGCTTCGCGAGCGGTATCGCCCACATCGGCATCTATCAGCAACACCACGTCATCGTCTGCAGGATGCTGCTCCTGTAGCCAGCGCATCCCCCTCGCCAGCGCACGCGCCTTATCTCCACGCCCCCGCCGTGTGAGCACCGTTGCCCCCGCCTCGCGGGCGCGTTCGGCAGTGTCGTCGCTACAGGCGTCGGCAACTACCACCACCTCTGCAGGCAGCGTGAGCAACGAGCGCACGGTGTTCGCTACCTGTTGTGCCTCGTTGTGCGCGGGCACGACGGCAAACACTCGGCTCATCCGCTCTCCAGCAGCGCCTCGGGAATCACGCGGTCCGCGCTCTCCTTCACGCCATACGCTTCCGTCTCCGCTTCGAACAGGAAGGGCAGAATCGCCTGTCCCAGCGCCGTATCGATGCAGTCCACACTGGCGATGTCGGTCTCGCGATATACCGGCACATGGGACATCGTACAGTCGCGTCGCTCCGCCGCCACCACCTCGATACCTACCTCCTGCCACTGACGGATGAGCGCACGGTCAATCTCGGCAGCGCGCGGGCTGTCCTGACTGGCGCTGCCTCCGACCACCACCACGTAGCGGCAGGGCAGTCGATAATCGCCAGAGGTACGCACCAGCCCCTCTCGGCGCAGAATGCCCACTGCCTGGTCATACCCATACAGAGCCACGCCGTTTGCCAGAGCCTTTACGATAGCCGTGAAGTCTTCGGGCAGGTTGGGCTTGAGCGTGCGTAGGTTGCGTATCAAGCGCTGTTCCTCCTCGTAGCCCAGGCCCAGCCAGCGGTCGGTCACTACCGTCACGGAGGCGGTCTCTGCCCCCGCCTGGCGCAACGCTTTCAGAGTGTCTGCCAGGGCGCGCTCATCATCTCCCGTCTGTACCACCGCCACACGACGCCCCCTGAGCCTCTGTTGCACCAGCCCGGAAGTGAGCTCTCTCCACGCTTGGTCCATGCGCTCGAAGTGGCGTCGGTTGCGCTCGCTCTCCACTGATAGACGCGCGAGGTCTTCCTGAATACGCCGGATGAGACGCTGTTGCGTCTCCGCAGGGGCAGTGTTCAGGAACAGTCCTCCAATGAGCATCCCTACCGAAAGCGCCAGGAACACTGCTGCCAGGCTCACTAAATGGTAGCGGAGGTCTGCGAACATCCCGTATCCCCCTACAGGCGAAACTGCAAACGTAACCAGAAGTAGAGCAGGCGCACGAGGTCGCGCCCTGTAGGCGACAGCAGGAAAGCGACGGCTACAGGCATCATCGCGGCGACAAACAGCCAGCCAAACTCGCGCCAGGCGAACCGCTGCGGATAGAGCTGGCTCACTCCCTTGGCGTCCACCAGCTTATCGCCCACACGCAGGCGTGTGAGGAAAGTGCTGGACATGCCCCGCCGCCCCTTTTCCAGGAACTCCAGCAGGCTGAAGTGCGTGCCGACAGCGACGATGAGCTGCGCCCCCTTTTCATAAGCCAGCAGCATGGCGATGTCTTCGCTGGTACCAGGCACACGCCAGATAGTGTAGGGCAGCCCCAGACGCTGTACTCGCTCCAGCCCGGGCGAGGCGCGCTCCGCACTGGCGTACTGATGTACTACCAGCTCCGCTCCGCAGCGCAGCGCCCGGTCGCTCACACTGTCCATGTCCCCGATAATCAGGTGGGGCTGAAAGCCCATCTCCAGTAAGGCGTCCGCGCCGCCGTCCACGCCAATCAGCACCGGTCGTCGCTCGCGCAGGTA
>JANWXG010000017.1 GCA_025057335.1 bacterium
GAGCCGTGCGTCGGCTGTACAGCCGAGCGGTGCTTGCACGACAGAGAGTGTATGAAAAGGATCAGCGTGGAGGAAGTGGTGAATGCAGCGATGCGATATGTTGCTGCAGAATGATGTGACTCCAGCCAGATGAGCCGCGAGAGGAAGATGAAGCGCATCCTCGTCGTTCGTCAGGAGAACAAGCTAGGCGATGTACTGCTCACTACCCCCGCCTTCGAGCATCTGAAACGGAGCCTTCCTGGGTGTCATATCACCGCCATGATACAGCGCGACCAGCAGCCTGTGCTGCGATATAACCCCTACGTCGACGCGATGTGGCACACAGAGCATATACCCCCCGCGAGCCAACTTCTCGTGCTGGCGCGGCAGATACGCTCTGGTCGCTTCGACGCCGTGTTCCTAATGAAGTACAACTCGGCGATGCATACCATCGCCAGCTGGCTGGCGCGTGTGCCCATCCGAGCAGGCAACGCGCACAAATACTACGCCCGAATGCTCACGCACAACCTGCGTGACGACCCCTCGCAAGCAACCACGCACGCCGTGGAGTACGGCACACGCAAGGTGCAACTGGTGACAGCGACATGGTACGACGACTTGCGCATCCGCCTTTTCCTTTCCCCGACAGCTCGCGAGTCGGCGCAGCAGATACTGACTGAGAGCGGCGTACGAAACGGTCAATACTTCTGCCTCCACCCAGGTACGGGCGGCAGCTCGCACCGATGGTATCCCGAAAGGTATGCCGAGGTCGCCGATGTCGTCACTCGAGAGACAGGCTTGCGAGCGGTTGTGACGGGCACACGCGGAGAGCAGGAGCTGGCGCAAGTTATCTGCTCACGGTTGGGGGAGCGAGCTGTTGACCTCGCGGGTAAGACGAACCTGTACGAGACGGCGGCCATCGTGGAGGGAGCTCGGTTCGTACTGAGCGGGGACACAGGGATTGTGCATGTGGCGGCGGCAATGGCAACCCCCTGCGTGGTCGTCCACACCGTTTCCGAGTACGAGCACCTCATCAAGCTCTTTCATCCCTACAAGACGCCATACCGAACGGTTCATCCGGAGGCGTTCTGCCCAGGTTGCACTCCCCAGCGCTGTCACAAACAGGGTGAAGTATGTCTCCGCTCTATCGAAGCGCAGCGGGTGGTGGAAGCGACGTACGACCTACTCCGCGCGACTGGATAAATCCGCAATCGTCTGCAGGAGATGCGTCGTAGAGTAGTCTTCGTACAGCGGCACGAAGCACACCCTGCCCCCGTAGGAGCGAACGACCTCCGCCTCGGGCATGGGCTTTTTGCCGTCGGCGTAGTCCTCACCTTTGCACACCACATCGGGCTGCAGCTCGGCTACCAACCGCGACGGCTCCAGGTCGTCGAAGATGACCACATAGTCTACTGCCCCCAGCGCCGCCAGCATCTCAGCGCGGTATCCCTGCGGAAACACGGGGCGCCCTGCGCCCTTGAGCTGGCGCACGCTCTGGTCGCTGTTCAGCCCGACAACGAGAACATCGCCCTGCGCCTTCGCCCATTGCAAGCCCTTCACATGCCCCAGATGCAACAGGTCAAAGCAGCCGTTCGTCCAGACGACCGTCTTGCCCTCTGCGCGCCACTGCTGGCGCAGAGGCAGCAGCTCCTCCCACTCAACAATCAGCCCCATGCCCCTCTGCTTCGCTCCCTACAGAGGTAGAATACCATTGCCTGACAATCCACAGGATAGTCGCGCAGGTGACCGCTGTATCCGCCAGGTTGAACACGGGGAACACGCGGAAATCGATGAAGTCCACCACATGTCCCAGTCGCAGGCGGTCCAGCACGTTGCCCAGCGCGCCGCCCGTGAGCAGGCTGGCGATAGCGGTTGTCCACGCAGAGGGCGAGGGCAGGTGTAGGTAGTATACCAGCACCACCCCCACTATCGCCAGCGAGAGCCACAAGAACACCCTGCCAAACTGCGGGAACAGCCCAAACGCGATGCCCGAGTTGAATGACAAGGTAAAATGCAACACCCCCGGCACAATCGGCACTGACTGTCCGGGGGAGAGCGTCCACTGTATCCACCACTTGCTCGCCTGGTCGAACAGGATAACCAGCAGCGTGCCTGCGAAGAACCAGCCTTTCATGCGACCGCTCTCAGGGCGTCCGCGCAGCGGGCGCAAACCTCAGGATACGCGGAGTCGGCGCCGATATCGGTGCGAATCTGCCAGCAGCGAGGGCACTTCTCACCTTCTGCTCGACGCACCTCTACGCTCATCTCCTCCTCATCCCAGCGCTCTACCTGCACAGAGGCGACCATGTACAGCGTCGGCAGGTCGGCGAAGAAGGGCTGGAGGGCGCTCCACGTCTCGTCGTCCAGTCGGAGACGCAGCGCCGCCTCCTGAGAGCGACGAATCACTTCCGACTGGCGAGCCTGTTCTAGCGCCTTGTTCACTGCCTCGCGCACTGCCAGCACAGGCTCCCAACGCTCCAGCATCGCCTCGTCGTGCACCGAGAATGGCGCTTCGGGCAGTTGCGAAAGAAGGATGCTCTCCGCTTTGCCCTCGCCGGGCAGCGCCTGCCACACCTCTTCCGCCGTGTGCGTGATGATGGGCGCTAGCACCTGCGCCAGCGTCTGCGCGATGAAATAGAGCGCAGTCTGCGCTGAGCGGCGCTCGTGCGAGGCAGGCGGTGAGCAGTATAGCCTGTCCTTCAGCACGTCCAGGTAGAACGCGCTCATGTCCACGACACAGAAGTTGTGCACCGCCTGATACACGCGGTGGAACTCGTATGACTCGTATGCTGTGAGACAGTCGGCAACCAGTTTGCGCGTGCGCGCCATCGCCCACTGGTCTAGCGGCAGCATCTGGCTCTCCACCACGCGATGCGCCGTCGGATCGTAGTCATACAGGTTGCCCAGCAGGAAGCGCATCGTGTTGCGGATGCGGCGGTATGCCTCGGCAGTGCGGTCTAGAATCTCGAACGACAAGCGCACGTCCTCGAAGTAGTCGCTGCTTGCCACCCACAGACGCAACACGTCCGCGCCGTATTTGTTGATGACCTCTAGCGGGCTGATGACGTTGCCCCACGATTTGTGCATGGCACGCCCCTCCCCGTCCAGCATCCAGCCGTTCGTGATGACCGTGCGGTAGGGGGCGTCATCCTTGGTGGCAACGGCAATCATCAGGCTGGAGTTGAACCATCCCCGATGCTGGTCGGAGCCTTCCAGATACACATCGGAGGGCCAGCGCAGCTCGGGGCGCGTTTCCAGCACAGCACGGTGCGTGCAGCCGCTGTCGAACCACACATCCAGGATGTCGGTCTCCTTGTCGAAGGCGATACCGCCACAGTTCTGGCAGCGTGTGCCCTCAGGCAGGAAGTATTCGGCGGGCTTCTCGAACCACACGTCGCTACCGAACTTTTCCACCTCATCAGCAACTCGCGCGATGAGGGCAGGCTCTAGCAGCACCTCGCCGCACGCTTTGCAGTAGAAGGCGGGGATACCTACGCCCCACGCGCGCTGGCGGCTTAGACACCAGTCGGGGCGCCCCTGCACCATGCTGCGGATGCGGTTGATACTCTGGGGCGGGTACCACTTCACGCGCTCAATCGCCTCCAGACACCGCTGGCGGTGGCGATTATGGTCGATGTTCATGAACCATTGCACTGTCGCGCGGAACAGCAGGGGCGAGTGGCACCGCCAGCAGTAGGGATACTGGTGTTCGTACGGCTCATGAGCGAGCAGTGCGCCCCGCTCGCGCAGCCACTCGATAATCTCCGCGTCCGCGTCGCGCACATACTTGCCCACGAGACGCTCGCCCACCTCGTCGGTGAACTTGCCCTGCACGTCCACCGGGCACATCACACGCAAGCCATACTCCTGCCCCGTGCCGAAGTCCTCCTCGCCGTGACCGGGGGCAATATGCACCACGCCCGTGCCCTCGGTCATGGTGACGTAGCTGGCGAACACAACGGGCGACTCGCGCTCATACAGCGGATGCTGAAACACCAGCCCCGACAGCGCGCTGCCGGGTAAGGTGCGCACGACGCGGTAGTCCCTCGCTCCCACGCGCGTCATGGTGTTCTCCACTAGCGCCTCCGCCAGCAGATACAGCCCTCCGTCTGCCTCCACGACCGCGTAGGGCTGGTCGGGATGCACTGCTACTGCCATGTTGCTGGGGATGGTCCACGGAGTCGTGGTCCAGATGAGGATGTATGCTCCTTTGCCGTCCCCCGACGCGAAGACGCCGTTGGGGTCGCTCTTTAACGGGAAACGCACCGTAATGGAAGGCGAGGTGTGCGTGTGATATTCGATCTCGGCGTCAGCGAGGGCGGTCTCGCACACAGGGCACCACAGCACGGGCTTCAGCCCCCGATAGATGTAGCCGCGCTCCACCAGCTCGCCAAACACACGCACCAGCGTCGCCTCGAACGAGTACGACATGGTGAGGTAGGGCTTGTCCCAGTCGCCGATGCACCCCAGCCGCATGAACTGTTCCCGCTGGCGCCCTACGAAGTGCTCTGCATACTCCCGGCACCGTCGGCGCAGGGTTACCTTGTCGGGCTTCTCGCCCCTGCGACGAAACTCTTTGGTCACCTCGTTCTCGATAGGCATACCGTGATTGTCCCAGCCGGGCACGAAAGGCGCACGGTAGCCCTGTAACATGCGAAACTTGACGATGATATCTTTAAGGGTCTTGTTCAGCGCGTGCCCCATGTGGATGTCGCCGTTCGAGTAGGGCGGCCCATCGTGTAGGATGAATAGCCCGCGTGGCGCTGGCTTCTCCAGCGCCTTGCGGTAAATGTCGCGCTCACGCCAGAACTGCTGAAACAGCGGCTCCCGCTTCACTAGGTCCGCCTTCATCGGAAAGGAGGTCTTCGGTAGGTTCAGCGTGTGGTCGTACTCCATCTCTCACCTCATGCTTCCAGTCGGTACATGTAGTCGCGCAATGCTGCCCGCCAGTGTCGTAAGGGGGTGAGCCCCGCCCACCTCCATCTCTCCATCTTTAGCACCGAACAGGCTGGGCGCCGCGTAGGGGAGGGCCACTCGTGGCTGTGGATGGGCGTCACCGACACCTCCGCCGACAGCCAGCCGCGCTCCCTCGCCAGGCGCACCACCTCGCAGGCGAGCTCGTACCACGTAGCGGTGCCTCCGTTTACCACGTGGTAGGTTCCGTAGGCAACCTCTCGCTGCACCATCTCCAGCAGCGCGCCCGCCAGGTCCCAGGTAAAAGTGGGCGACCCCCTCTGGTCGTTCACCACACGCAAGGGCTTGCCCTCACGCGCCGCCCGCAGGATGGTGCGAGGAAAGCATCTGCCGCCCACTCCATACAACCACGCCGTGCGCACCGTCCAGTGGCGCGGGCAGACCTCCCGTATCCACGCCTCGCCCGCCAGCTTGCTCGCGCCGTATACGTTCAGGGGATGTGGGGCGTCCCACTCCGTGTAGCCGTCGCCTTTGTCGCCGTCGAACACGTAGTCCGTGCTGACATACAGCAGGCGCGCTCCCACCTCGGTGCAAGCGGAAGCCACGTTCGCTGTCCCGAAGGCGTTGATGCGATACGCCTCCTCCGGGTTGCGCTCACAGCCGTCCACATCGGTATATGCGGCGCAGAGCACCACCACATCTGGAGCAGTCTCGCTGACCACGCGGCGTGTCGCCTCACCATCGGTGATGTCCAGGCGTACGTCGCCCCCCTGCCGCGAGGCGGTCACTAGGGTAAAATGCGGGGCGAAACGCGCACACACGTCATGCCCCAGCATGCCGCTCGCGCCAATGACCAAAACCCTGCCCTTCACCGTCTCGTTAGCGCCCCTCTGCACAAGATTATACCAGAAAGCGCCCTCCGCTGTGCTCTTGCACTCGCGTTGGCTGGTAACCAGAGCGAACACATGAAGGTTAAACAAACGAGACGTGCATGCATCCCATTGCGGATTCACGATGCAAGCCCGTATTCAGCAGGGACGTACAGCGTCTGGTAGTTCTGGTCTACCCGCATGCGCAGAGCATCGGCTTCCTCGGGCAGGTGGTCAAGAGCATCCTCTATCATGCTCAGCCAGCGCTCCTCACGCGGCTCCAAGGTGAGGTTCTGCTCGCGCACCGCAAGGCGAATCTGCTCCGTTGCGTAGCGCGCCATGGCTAGCGTACGAGCATAATGGTCTTCTCCTGCCTCCACAATGCGCTTGCCCGCTGCATGCACCACGCGCAGGTCGAGCATCAACGCCTGTGGGTCGCGATGACGGTCGGATTCCACGAACAGGTCGCGCAAGACCTCTGCTTGTCCCTGTCGGAGGGCGGTGTTCATCAGTCGGCAGTCATAGGCGAGGATTTCAGTGAACACCTCGGGGGCGTAACCGCCCAGCAGGCGTACATCTTGCACCGACTCGTTGCTCCACAGGTCGCACGCGGCTGCAGCGATATTGCCCAGAGGGGAGGAGTGCGCACAGGCGCTAGACTTTCCTTCCATACTAATAGGCACACCTGTGATAGACTTTATCACAGGGTTCTCGTAACCACAGTCTTTAAGCGGACCCGTTGCGCCCATCTCCACTGCTACCAGCGAGCGCGGTGCGGTCATCAGCCGAACGACCGCCGCCAGCACCTTGGGCAGCAACCCCTGATGCGCCAGCTGCATCGCCGTGTTGCCAAACCCACAGGCAGTATCGCCGCCAGGCACCACTTTGTAACGATGTGCTATTTCTACGATGGCTGTCCAGAGCGATTCCATGTCGCGCGGCGCCAGCACGCCTAGCGCAAAGAGGATACCTTCCATGTCGCCCTGCACTAGTGCATGGTCGTGAACCTCCTTGCCACCGGTGCTCTCTATAGAGAGGATATCCGCCCCCGCCTCTGCACAGCGTTCGAAGGCACGCAGCATGAGGTCAAGCAGTCTGCTTGTGCGCATACGGGGTGGACGCTCTTGCTCGCGGATGTCCGCGACAGTCACGCGCAGAGCAGAGCGCAACCCGTAGCGCTGCCCAAACTCCTCCATGACCGCCTTAATGTCCGCCGTCACCAGCGCACCCCAGTCGGGCTGTAGGGTGAGCTCGTACAGGTGTTCCAGTTCCAACACCACAGCGGAAAGCTCTTGCTGCACCGCGCGAGTGAGAATGCGCTCCACCATCTCCCGAAACCGCTCGCGCACGTCGGGCAGGGTTTCCTCACGTATCGCCATCGGTGGCAACGTGAAGTTGACCTCAGGAATGACCTCCCCTGCACCAAGGAGCACGCCACTGCCACAGGCGAGAGGCTTTGCTGCAGAACCAAAAATCATCTGCTCGGGCGACTGGTACGCCATTTGGGCGACGGGCTTACGAGTGCGCAGCATCACATACCTCCTCATCAAGCGCAGTTGAGGGTAGGTTCCATACCCTATCCGCCGAATCCTGTTGACACGGATTGGGCAGACCCGTTCACTCACTGTTGACTTTCGCCCTACCCTGCGCTACAGTATGCATGCAAGGCTGGAAGGAGGAGGCGAAGCGAGTATGAACCAGACCCTGCAGAACTGGCTCCAGGAGCAGCTGGAAGAGCTCAAAAGACAGCACCTGTACAAAGTCCCCCCCATCCTGCAGAGCGCGCCCGGCGGACGAGTGATGCTGGACGGCAGGGAAGTCGTCAACATGTCCTCCAACAACTACCTGGGTTTATGCACGCACCCGCGCATGAAGCAGGCAGCCATCGAGGCGATAGAGCGATGGGGCGTGGGCGCAGGAGCCGTGCGCTGGATTGGCGGCACCACCACCCTGCACGATGAGCTGGAGCAAAAGCTGGCGCAGTTCAAGAAGACCGAGGCGGTGCTAGTGTTCCAGTCGGGCTTCGCGGCGAATTCAGGCACTATCCCCGCTGTAATGCAGGAGGGCGACGTTATTATCTCCGATGAGCTGAACCACGCCAGCATCATCGATGGCGTGCGCCTCAGCGGCGCGGCATACAAGAAGAGCGAGGGATACGTGTACCGCCACAAGGACATGAACCATCTGGAGGACATCCTCAAGCGGTGTGGTCACTTCAAGAAGCGAATGATTATCACTGATGGCGTGTTTAGCATGGACGGCGACATCGCTCCCCTGCCCGACATCGTGGCACTGGCAGAGAAGTACGACGCGCTCGTGATGGTAGACGATGCTCACGCTAGCGGCGTACTGGGTGAGCACGGTTCAGGAACCACCTCGCACTTCGGGCTGTACGGGCGCGTCGATATCCAGCTGGGCACGCTCTCCAAGGCGTTTGGCGTGATGGGCGGCTACATTGCGGGCTCGCGTCTGCTCAAAGAGTGGCTGATTAACCGTGGACGCCCCTACCTGTTCAGCACGGCGCATCCGCCTGCGGTGGTCGCCGCGCTGATAGCAGCAGTGGACATCCTGATGACCGACCCCGAACCGATGAGGCGATTGTGGGAGAACACGCGCTACTGGAAGCAGAACCTGCAAGAGCTGGGCTTCGATACGATGGGCAGCGAGACGCCCATTACCCCCATCTACATCGGCGACGAGGAAAGGGCACAACGGATGCAGCAGAGGCTGTTCGAGGAGGGCGTGTTCGCGCTGGGCATTGTGTATCCCACTGTGCCGCGAGGGAAGGCGCGCATCCGCACGATGCCCTCCGCCGTGCACACGCGCCAAGACCTCGACGATGCGCTGGAAGCCTTCGCCAAAGTGGGCAAGGAGATGGGGCTGATATAGAGGCACATGGGAAAAGACCAAACCCTCCAGCGCGTGGAGGAAGACATCGCCGCAGGGAACCTAGGCAGGGCGCGCGACCGCCTGCATGGGCTAATCTGGCAATATCCCGACGACCTGTCGTTGCGGGCGAGGCTCGCCGAGGTGTACTGGCAGCTGAGTTTCCCTGCAATGGCGGGATGCTACTGGTATCTGCACGAACCGACCACAGAGGCGATGCAACGCGCCGTAATGGAGTTTGAGCGCTCTTGCGGACAGGACCCGCTGCACATGCTGTTCCGCATGAAGTTTCGGGGCAACCCAGAAAACCTGCCTCCATACGCGCGCTACAGGCTGGAGCGTTTGCAACAGGAGTGCCAGCGCAAATACGGCAAGTACCCCGATTTCCGCACGCGCCCGAAGACGATGGTGCCCGCAGTGCCCACATGGAAGAGGCAGCTCTGCGGCGTAGCCTGCTTTGCGGGATTGATGGTGTTGCTCTTCATCTTCATTGCGGGACTGTCTGCAGTAGTACAGGTTGCGATTCGCCTGCTGGAGCGAGTCTTCAGTTGAGTGAGGACAGGTAGACGCCTCCCCAGGAGGCGTCTACCTGTCGCTAGCGCGAAGAAGGTGCAGGTATTGCTTGTCCTCTGCCTTCCATACGCTCCCTGCGTCGGCGTAGAGCCTCAGAGAGGGCTTGATACTCCTGCTCGGTCACGCGAATCTGCTCCTGACCGCTCGGCAGAGGAGCAGTGACCGCCCCCACGCGCGAACGAGAAGTCCACCACCACGCTCCGCCTAGGATGACTGCCACTGCCAGCACGAGGATGGCAATCGCCAGCGGGGTAGGTATCTCGCGCGAGCGCTTCATCGCCGCCTCCTAGTACACGCGGCACTGGCTGTAGTCCGAAGCGGAGCGCGGGCAAAGGCGTCGGATGTAGTGATTGATGCTGTAGTCAAAGAAGTATTTCACGTGTCCGTCGGCGAACGCTAGGTTCAACCCCGCAGGCCGAGTCTGCGCTCGGGGGTCCCAGCCAACATCGACATCCCACTCGCTGCTCTCGCCAGAGTGCGCGCCCATCCAGTCTTCCCACCACGTGACCTGAATGGCAGGCGCTGCCAGCGACGCCAACGGATAGCCCGCAAGCGTGGAGTCTTTCACCACCTGTGGGGCATCCCCCCAGGTACCGTCGCCGCTACACCACCAGCTCAGCCAGTCCTTATAGCAGTAGTTGTGTGGAGCCTCTGGCTCCTTCGCCCGGATTGTAGGGCACTGGAAGATGCCTTCGTTCTTGTTGTAAGGTAGCAAGACAGTCAGGATGTGAACGCGCGGATAAGTGATGCCGCACCACTCCCTGCCATAGGAGTTCGGATGCCAGGGAACGCCCAGGTAGCGCGCGGGCTGTCCAGGCGAACCCCAATCGGTGGCTGCCCACCAGTTGTTGGCGACATCGGGGAAGACCTCGTCGTAGTCTTGGATGTACATCAGCAGGGAGAGGTTTATCTGCTTCATGTTAGACGTGCAGGTTGCCAGACGAGCCTTTTCGCGCGCCTGTGCGAACACCGGGAACAGGATGGCTGCCAGTATCGCGATAATCGCGATGACCACCAGCAGCTCGATGAGCGTGAAACCGAAACGACGCCTCATTATGGTTCAACCTCCTTTCACAGAGTTTGCGTCCACTACCGCCGGGTAGAACTGTGCGGGCAGGCGCACTACAGTGGGCTCTGCCATACGCCCCTCGAGCGAGCTACGCAGACGTAGCGCAGCCTGTTTGCCCAGCTCAAGGGGCTGTTGCACCAGACGATGGATGCTGCGCGCCATCTGGGGCAACAGGGAGAGAGTGTCCTGAAAACTGAGTATCTGTAAGTCGTCGGGGACGGTCAGTTTCAGTTGGGCACAGGCTTCCAGCGTCGCCATGAGGTAATGGTCGTTCACACAAAAGACCGCACGTAGCGAGGGCGTGTGGCAGCGTAACGCTACCAGCGCATCCGCTACTATCTGCACCAGGTAGGGCGTGTAGCAGGGGGGAACCCCCGGGATCCATCGCACCCAGCGCTCGGGTTGGGGGAAACCCGCCTCGCGCAAGGCGTCGAGATATGCCTGATACCTTTCTCTCACAGCGGGAATATGCAGGTCGGGATGCGACAGGTGGGCGATAGGAGCGACGCCGCGCGCCACTAGGTAGCGCATCGCCTCCAGTGTGGACTGGTAATTGTCCGTGACAAAGGCGTCGACGGAAACGCCCTCCGGGTAGCGGTCAATGCACACGATGTGACTTCCCGATTCGAGCAGGCGTATCAGCAGCGGCGTGTTCTCGGGGTCGCAGGTGGGAAAGAGGATGATGCCGTCCGCCTCTTTTGCCATGCGACGCAGGTAGGATGCCTCGCGTTCAGCATCGCCCTGCGTGTCGCATACAATCAGATGCACCTCTTCGGGCAGTCCTGACTGGATGCCGCGCAGGTACGCCATCTCCAGCAGGTCTTGCGAGTGATGTGCGAGCAATGCAATGTATCCTGCGGCGCGCTTCATCCGTGCGGACGTGACCACAGTGCCAGCGCGCCGCCTTCGCTGCACCAGCCCGAGGCGCTGTAGCTCGTGCATGGCGCGCTGCACGGTCATGCGGGAGACGCCCCAGCGCCGCGCCAGCTCGGTTTCAGGAGGCAAGCGGTCACCCGTGCGCCACTCTCCTCTCTCAATCTGCGCCTGCAGATTCTCCGCAATCTGTCGCCACCGACCTGCTCCCATCAGGCACCCCACACTATCACGCACGGTTTCGTTACGATTATACACAGCAACTTCATCATTGTCAAGACTTTTTCTACAAAAACAACGCAAATAGGAGTATTTGATTGACCCCCTTCGCGCAGAGGCGATAACGTCTACCGAGAGAGGTAGAGATTTTGCTGTTCGATGCGGTCACTCCCTGTCGCGTCCGCAACGGTTACGACGGAGCTCCAACCTGTTTGTAAACTTTGAAGGACGCGCTCCGTCGCGTCCGCAGAGGTCATGAGGGGACGCAAATTGCCTAGAGGGACACGCTCTGTCGCGTCCGCAAGGTTACCGTTTGGAGGGACGCACTCCGTCGCGTCCACAAAGGTCACGACGGAGCGTGACCATCCAGGAAGTTCTTTGCCCACTTGGAGAGATGCGCTCCGTCGCTTCCACAGGAGGTCACGACAGAGCGTGACCCTCCAGAAAATGACGTGCGGTTGGACGGATGCGCTTTGTCGCGTCCACAAAGGTCACGACGGAGCGTGACCCTCCAAGGGTGGCGCACTGTTGGAGGGAGGCGCTCCGTCGCATCCACTGGAGGTCACGACAGAGCATGCTTTGCAAGCTGAAGTCTGCAGGACGAACCAAGACGCTTGTCGTGCGCATTTCATTGCGCCGCTCGGTGGGAAATCGTCCTGTTCCTACCGCGCAGACGGATTTTGGCTCCCCATAGCCCCCGATGTCAATCGGGCAGAGATGTTGCCAAAACCCTTCACACAGCGCCTGCCTCCGCTGAACTACTCACGCAACGACACAGACCGCTACCTGAGCCCCATCTTTTCCCAAACTACCCGTGCAAAGACTTGACACAAATGCTTATCCACGCTAAACTTACTACAGAAGCCCACTGGGCGCTGGGTCTGACGCCTGCTGTTACCCTCTCTCGCCGCTCTCAACCGACCTACGCCCGCCGGCAACGACATCTTCACGAAAGGAGGAACAACGCCATGCGTATCCAGCGCCTACTGTGGATGCTCCTCCTGAGCCTGCTCTGCACAAGGGGCATCCTCGCGCAACAACCCTTCACCTATCAAGGGATGCTCCGCACCTCGGGCATCCCCGCTAACGGCAACTACGACTTCCAGTTCTCCCTCTGGACAGCCGCTTCGGGCGGTTCGCAAGTGGGGTCTACCCTCACCCGCACGGGCGTCAACGTCAGCAACGGGCTGTTCACGGTGGAGTTGGATTTCGGCAACGTGTGGGACGGCTCGGACCGCTTCCTGCAGATTGCAGTGCGCCCGTCGGGAGGCGGTGCTTACACGACCCTGTCTCCGCGCGTGCGGGTGACGCGCGCGCCCTACAGTCAGCTGGCTTACACTGCTTTGAGCGTGCCCTGGTCGGGCATTGTGGGTATGCCTGCTGGCTTTGCGGACGGCGTGGACAACGACACCACTTACGCGGCGGGGGCAGGTTTGCAGTTGACGGGCAACGTGTTTTCCATTGCCAGTGGTGGGGTGGTCACTGCGATGCTGGCGGATGGAGCAGTGACCTCAGCGAAGCTTGCCAACGGTGCAGTGACTTCGGCGAAGCTGGCAGACGGTGCGGTGACGACGGCGAAGATTGGGGATGGTCAGGTCACGGATGCGAAGATAGCGAGTGTATCGTGGAGCAAGGTGACGGGGGCGCCTTCTGGTTTTCCTCCCACAGGTTCTGCGGGTGGGGATTTGAGCGGCAGTTACCCGAACCCGACGGTGGCGAGGTTGCGGGGGCGTGCGGTGGCGACTACTGCGCCTTCCAGCGGTCAGGTGCTGAAGTGGGACGGCGGTCAGTGGGCGCCTGCGGACGACCTGCGGGATGCCTTCTGGCAAGCGTCGGGGAGCAACATCTTCTACAACGCGGGGAATGTGGGGATTGGCATCGCTGCGCCTGTCCATCCGCTCCATGTGGAAACGCTCACGGGTGAAGGGGCGATTCTCGGAAACCATACAGGGATAACAGGGAATGTCTATGGCGTAGCAGGGCGAAGTGATAGCCCTGACGGCACAGGCGTATTTGGACTGGCGCGCGCCGTGTCTGGTCAGAATAGGGGCGTGTATGGACGAAGCGACAGCCCCGACGGTAGGGGCGTAGTCGGCTTGGCAACCGCCACTAGCGGCAGCCCCTACGGCGGATGGTTTGAGACCTACAGTCCCAACGGCACCGGCGTAATCGGTCTTGCCTCTGCAACTACAGGCGAGAGTACCGGCGTGCTTGGGAAATCCAACAGCAACGATGGTGTTGGCGTGTATGGCTATGCTGCAGCGACCAGCGGCCCCACCTTTGCCGTGATTGGGCTTAACTTCAGCACTGCTGGCACGGGCGTGTTCGGATACTGTCTAGCAACAAGTGGAGCAACCCGGGGCGTGGTGGGTAAAAGCGACAGCACCTCTGGCAGAGGCGTGGTCGGCTTGGCGGCTGCCACGACGGGCACAACCTACGGCGTGCAGGGCGAAAGCGCCAGCCCCGCGGGCACAGGCGTGTATGGGCTGCACGCCGCCACCACAGGCACTGCGCCTGGGGTGCACGGTGTCACGAACTCCACCAGCGCTGAAGCCGTAGGCGTGCTGGGCGAGGTGGCTTCTACTTCGCCAGGCGCGTATTCTGCAGCGGTGCGCGGCATCAATCGTGGCACGGGTGGTTCAGGCATCGGCGTGTGGGGTTCGCAGGACGGCTGGGGTTGGGGCGTGTTCGGCACGAGCGTCTCGGGTATAGGCGTGTACGGCTTGGCAACTGCTATGACTGGTGTGAACACCGGCGTGTTTGGGGGAAGCCGCAGCCCCTCTGGCACGGGCGTGGTCGGCTGGGCAAGTGCCACCACAGGCACCAACTACGGCGTGGAGGGGCTAAGCGACAGCACCTCAGGTACGGGAGTGTATGGCGTTGCGACGGCAAGCAGCGGCACAACCTACGGCGTGTATGGGCGAAGCGCCAGCACCGCTGGCTACGGCGTTTACTCCAGTGGACGCTTCGCCTCCACGGGCACCAAATCGTTCCAGATTGACCACCCGCTCCAACCAGAAAATGCCTTCCTCAACCACTACAGCGCCGAAGGACCCGAACCCTACAACATATATAATGGGGTGGCCGTGCTGGACGCGCGAGGAGAGGCGTGGGTGCAACTGCCCGACTACTTTGAAGCCATCAACCGCGACCCACGCTATACGCTCACGCCTATCGGCGCGCCCATGCCCAACCTGCATGTGGCAGTGGAGATACAGGGCAACCGCTTCAAGATAGCGGGTGGTGCGCCGGGCAAGAAGGTGTCTTGGGAGGTGAAGGCAGTGCGCCATGACCGCTGGGTGCAGGAGTATGGCTTCCAGACCGAACAGCCCAAGCCGCGCGAGTGGCGGGGCAAGTATCTGCACCCTGAGTTGTATGGTCAGCCGAAGGAGTTGGGCATCCACTATCGCCCAGAGCATGAGGGGGTGGAGGTGAGGCAGGCGCAGCCTGCGCAGCGGTAGTCTTCGGCAGGGCGGGCGGTTCGCCCTCCTGCCCCTGTCATCCTGAGCGAAGCGCTTCGCTGTCATTCTGGCGGGGTGAGGAATCTCGTTGTATCGCTACGCTGAGAGGCTTCGCCGCCCTCGGCTCAGCAGGACAGCAGTGGAGGGTCGCGCTTCGTCGCGGTCAGGCAGACGGCTCGGCAGGAGCCTCGCCCTCCAGCCCCCTTGTCATTCTGACGGCATTGGAGGGTCGCGCTCCGTCGCGACCACGCAAACAGGACGGCTCGGCAGGAGCCTCGCCCTCCAATCCACTGGTCATTCTGAGCGTCAGCGAAAGAGGTCAGAGATGCTTCGCCTTCTTCGGCTCAGCATGACAAGAGAACGGCTCGGCAGGGGCGCGAGACGATGACAGCATACTGCCCTGCACTAAGACAGGTGGGATATACCCTCATCCCCCTCCCCTCTCCCCTCTCCCAGCAGGAGAAGGGGAGATGCCCCTCTCCCACTGGGAAAGGAGCAACGGGGTGAGGGAGAAACACCGTTTTCCCACTTGCCCCCTCTACCGCGTCGGTAGGGAGTGGAGGGAAACGGAGGGAGAGGCTGGTCGCAAAGCACGTTAGTGCTTCCTCTCGCACAACCTGACACGAAGATAACAGAAAGGAGCGAGGATACATGAAACGCACTATCGTTATCATGACGCTAACTGTTCTCGCCTTGGCGAGCGCGCTCGCCCAATCGGGCGGGAGCTACGACCTGTCGTGGGGCGTGATAGCGGGCGGAGGTGCCACCTTCAGCACGGGAGGAAACTTCTCGCTGGGCAGCACCGTCGGGCAACCTGTT
Organism: bacterium; assembly: GCA_025057335.1. Taxonomy (GTDB): domain Bacteria; phylum Armatimonadota; class HRBIN16; order HRBIN16; family HRBIN16; genus HRBIN16. The sequence goes on from JANWXG010000017.1 coordinate 15,663, forward strand.
GCCTTTGGCGCCAGCCCACTGCACACGGGAGGCGCATTGGACCTCACGGACGGCTTCTGGTATGTGCGCTACGCCACACTCAGCGGGGTGGTGAACCTGCTGGACTTTGGGGGCAACCCTGCCAGCGTGCCCGTGGAGTTGCAGATACGTGCTTCGGGCAGTCTGGTGCCGTTGCAGGTGCACGTGCTGAGCCTAAATGCGTCGGGGGGATACACGCTGGTAGCGCCGCTGGACGGGGTGTATGACCTGTCGGCGAAGGCGAGCCACTGGCTGAGGCAGACGCTGGGCGGTGTGTCTGTAGTGGGGTCTGGCGTGGCGAATTTCTCGCTGCGGAATGGGGATGTGGATGGCGACAACGAGGTATCGTTGGCGGACTTTGGGGCGCTGGTAGCGTCGTTTGGCACGGTGGCTGGGGAGGCAGGTTGGAACCCGAATGCGGATTTGGATGGGGACGAGGAGGTGTCGTTGGCGGACTTTGGGATTTTGGTGGCGAACTTCGGCGCAGTAGGGGATGAGTAGTGTGACGGTAGCGACGGTTTGAGGAGGGCGGCTTCTTTCGCGCTATCAGGTTTCAGGTCATGACGGAGCGTGACCCTCTAGGGGTTTTTGTCCCGATTGGAGGGACGTGCTCTGTCGCGTCCGTAAACAGGATTGCCCTTGGAGGGACGCGCTCCGTCGCGTCCACCAGGGTCACGACGGAGCGTGACCCTCCAAGAAGTTCTTTGCCCACTTGGATAGATGCGCTCCGTCGCGTCCCAGGGTCACGACGGAGCGTAACCATCCAAAATAGTGCCCGTCGTCACACCCTCTTTTAGCGAGAGGCTACCACCGTTCGCTGATGGACTTCGCCTGCAGGAAGAGCAACAGGTAGTCGCTACCACCTGCCTTGGAGTCAGTTCCTGACATGTTGAAGCCACCGAAGGGCTGCACGCCCACCAGCGCGCCCGTAATCTTGCGGTTGAAATACAGGTTGCCCACGTGGAACTCGTGGCGGGCACGCTCCAGATGGCGACGGTTGTTGGAGTACACGCCGCCTGTGAGCCCATACTCTGTGCCGTTAGCAACCTCCAGCGCGTGGTCGAAGTCGCGCGCCTTGATGACCGACAGCACAGGACCAAATATCTCCTCCTGCGCAATGCGAGCGTTGGGGTCTACGTCGGCGAAGATGGTCGGGGGTAGGAAGTAGCCCTCGCCTGGCAGCCGCTCGCCGCCCAGCACCAGCCTGCCCTCGGTTTTGCCTATCTCGATGTAGCCTAGGATTTTGCGCAGGGCGGCTTCGTCGATGACTGCGCCCATGAAGTTGTTGCCGTCAACGGGGTCGCCGACGGTGTTCTGCTTCGCGCGCTCCACCACCATCTCCAGGAAGCGGTCGTACACCGCCTGATGGATGACCAGCCGCGAGCAGGCAGAACACTTCTGTCCCTGGTAGCCAAAGGCAGACCAGTTGACGCCCTCCACCGCCGAATCTAAGTCAGCGTCCTCGTCGACGATGATGCAGTCTTTGCCGCCCATCTCCAGAATGGTGCGCTTCAGCCAGATTTGCCCGGGCTGGGGTTTTGCCGCCAGATCATGGATACGCAAGCCCACCTCTTTGGAGCCGGTGAAGGCGATGAAGCGCGTGAGCGGATGGGTGACCAGCGCGTCGCCTACACTGCTGCCTGGCCCGGGGAGGAAGTTGATGACGCCCGCAGGCAGGCTGGCTTGCTGCATGATTTCCATGAACTTCGCGGCGATAGTCGGTGAGGCGGAAGCGGGTTTCAGCACCACCGTGTTGCCTGTAACGACCGCGGCGGTGGTCATGCCTGTCAGGATAGCCAGCGGGAAGTTCCAGGGGGGGATGATTGCACCCACACCCAGCGGGATGTAACGCAGCTCGTTCTCCTCGCCCGGGTAGTCCACGACGGGCTGGGGCGGTCCGAGGCGCATCATCTCGCGCGCGTAGAACTCCATGAAATCAATGGCTTCCGCTACGTCGGCGTACGCCTCCACCCACGACTTGCTGACCTCGTACACCATCCACGCCGCCATCTCGTAGATGCGCCGACGCATGAGGGCTGCCGCCTTCAGCAGGTAGCGGGCGCGCTCGTCGTAGGGCACGCGGCTCCAGGTGCGGAAGGTGTCATACGCCACACGGATCGCCCTGTCCGCCAGCTCGGGAGTGGCTTTGGCGAAGCGCCCAATCACCTGCGAGGGGCGCGCGGGGTTGATGGAGAGGAAGGTGTCTGCGGTGCGAACTTGGTCACAGCCGATGATCAGAGGGTATTCCTTGCCGAGTTCGCTCTCCACTTTGCGCAGCGCTTCCAGCATCCGCTGGCGGTGTATCTCCTCGCTGAAGTTCACGACGGGTTCGTTCTTGAAAGGGGGTAGCATCGGTGATTCCTCCTCTTCTTGCAGGCAGCGACGCCCTGCAGGATACCTCGCCATCCACCATTATATCCCATAGGGGTATGTTTGTGCAGGCGAAGGGGGCGCCTCTGGCGAACACGTTTTTTAGAGAGAGCCTGTCGCGACAACAGGTCTCTCATCCTAGCGCAGGGGGAGGTGAGCGATGGCGCAGCAGACAACCGAGTTGACCAAGCTGGCGGAAGGTTTCCAGTTCTGCGAAGGTCCCGCCTATGAGCGCAGCACGGGTTTCCTGTATGTGGTGAACTGCCAGAGCGACAACATCCATCGCGTCCACGCCGATGGGCGAGTGGAGGTGTTCGCCAAAGCCCCTGGCAGCGGCAACGGCGCGACCTTTGCCCGAGACGGGACGCTGTGGGTGTGCGACTACAAGCGCAAAGCCATCGTGCGCTACGACCGTCATGGTAAAGCCGAAATCATGGCGGAAGAGTGCGACGGCAAGCCCTTCCTTGGACCCAACGACCTCTGCTTCGATTCGAGGGGCAACCTGTACTTCACCGACCCGGCGGGTTCGTGGGACAAGCCGATTGGCGCAGTGTATCGGCGCAACGCTGACGGGAAGGTACAGCGGCTGGCGGAGGGTTTGCAGTTTCCCAACGGCATCGCGCTTAGCCGCGACGAGCGGTGGCTGTATGTCGCCGAGTCGCCGCGCAATCGCATCCTCCGCTGGCAAATCCGCCCCGACGGCGCGCTCGGCGAGATGGAGGTGTTCATCCAGCTGCCTCCGCCTGGCGGACCCGACGGCATGCGCTTCGATACGCGCGGCAACCTGTGGATTGCTCAATTCGGTGCGGGCAAGGTACTCGTGGTCAGTCCTGATGGCAAGTTGTGGCGCAGCTACCCTGCGGGGGGCAAGAATCCCACCAACGTAGAGTTCGGAGGTAGGGATAACCGCACCCTCTTCATCACCGAGACGGAGACGAATGCCGTATACACGCTGCGCGCCCCCTATCCGGGGCTGAAGCGATGGTAGGCGAAGCGCTGTGAGGAACGTACGCCCCATCCTTGGCAGGATGGGGCGTTGCGCCCACGATGCGGGCGAAACGGGCAACTCTACTCTTGCGTGGATTTTTCTTCTGCAGGGGCGCTCCCCTGCTGCGCGGAGCTCACTACTTGCTGCACGAGGTCGTTCACCTGCTGCGCCACCTCGGGCGAGACCGCCTTGCCTGTCAGGCTCTGCACCAGTGAGAGCACCTGGTTCGCCAACTGAGGCACCACACTGCCGTCGCCGCCGAGCGGGGAGCCGCGCATCAGTCCGTCCACGAACGCCCCGACGCCCATGCCCTTGAAGTACTGCTGCACCATGTTCGCCATCATGCCCGGGTCGCCGAAGATGACGAACTGCCCGTTGCTCATGAAGCGCCCGATGGATTCGGCGACCGCTTTCTGCACGTCGCGGCTGGCTTCGATCTGCAGCTTGGTCAGTTCGAAGCGCAGCGCGGCGTCGCTGAAGGTCTGCTTGTTCTCCAGCGCCTGGCGCTCCACCTCGACCTGCGCCTTCTGCACTTCCACCTGCTCGCGGGCGATGTTCACGTCTACCATCTTCAGCGCCTGCTCGCCCTGCGCCACCAGCTCCTTGGCGCGCGCCTCGGCGTCCGCCTTGCGCAGGATGGCTTGCGCCTCTAGTTCGGCGGCTTGCTGTTGCGCCTCGGCGCGTTTCACCTCGGCGTATGCCTGCACCTCCGCCTCCACCTGTCGCTTCAGCCGCTCCTGCTCGATCTGCTGTTTGGCGGCGATGAGGCGTGTCTGCGCCTCGCGCTCCGCCTGCGCGGTCACCTGCACGGTGATGATGTCCTGGTTCGCCCGCTCGCGTTCGGCTTGCGCCTGTAGCGCCTCCTCTTCCGCCTGGGCGCGCTCTTTCTCCTTGTTGGCGACGGCGATTTGCTTCTCGCGCTCCGCCACCTCGATTGCCTTCATCCGCTCGATGTCGGTCTGCTTCAGCTCCTGCTCCTTGAGCACCAACGCCTTGTCGCGTTCGATGGCTGCCGCCTGCACCGCCAGGTCGCGCTGAATCTCCGCCTCTTTGACCTGGCGTTCCTGTTCGATCTGGTAGGTCTGCGCCTCGCGCTGCTTCTCGGCGCGGATTTTGGCGACCTGTGTGGCTTGCTCTGCCTCCGCCTCCGCCTGCTGGCGCTCC
>JANWXG010000180.1 GCA_025057335.1 bacterium
GCACGACAGAGAAGGACGGCTCGGCAGGAGCCTCGCCCTCCAGGGCAGATGGAAAGCGCGTTTCGCCGTGCTTCTGCGGATGCGACAGAGCGCATCCCTCCAAACCACCTTCTGGAGGGTCTTGCTCCGTCGTGCTTCTGCGGATGCGACAGAAAGCCTCCCTCAGGACAATCTCTGGAGGGTCGCGCTCCGTCGCGACCAATACTGGTCATTCTGAGCGAAGCGAAGAATCTCGTCCTAGGGTCTCCAGAGATGCTTCGCCTTCGGCTCAGCATGACAGGAAAAACGCATGCTTCGCTCCTGCTCAGTGGGACAGGCGGGTGGCTCGGCAGGAGCCTCGCCCTCCAGGACTGGCAGGCTGAAGCCTGCGCTACAAACGAATATGCTTGTCGTGCGCACTTCAGTGCGCCATCATCGCTCGGCGAGAGGTTTGCCCTTCAGAGGAAGCACTGACGTGCTTCACTACAAGCTTCCTGTTTGTAGTAGCGCACGTCAGTGCGCTTTTGCTCATGTCGCAACGGCTCTGCGGTGACTTCGCTCCACAGGAGGATAGACCAGCCCTTCCTCTTCCTATCCTCCAGAAGCACTTGAGGTTTGCCGATACTTTGAACAGGTGCTGAAGGATGACGGGAATGGCGCTGAACTCGCGATTGGGCGGTCGTTTAGGTAAGTACAGCGACCTCATCATGGCAGTGGCGGTGCTGGGTGTGGTCGTGATGCTTATTGTTCCACTGCCGGAGTGGCTGCTGGATACGCTGCTGGTGGTCAACCTCGCGGGCGCAGCGCTCATCTTCCTCACCACGCTGTATGTTCAAGAACCGCTTCAGTTTTCGGTGTTCCCCTCCCTGCTGCTGATTGCCACGCTGTTTCGTCTGGCGCTGAACATCGCCGCCACAAAGTTGATTCTGGGCACAGGCTCCGCAGGGCGCGTGATTGAGGCATTTGGTAACTTCGTTGTCGGGGGCGACTACGTGGTGGGTGTGGTCGCGTTCCTCATCCTGGTGATTGTACAGTTTGTGGTCATCACGAATGGCGCAGGGCGCGTCGCGGAAGTGGCGGCGCGCTTCACTCTGGACGCTATGCCAGGCAAGCAGATGGCAATTGACGCCGACCTCAACGCGGGGCTTATCACGGAAGAGGAAGCCAAGCAGCGGCGCAAGGCGATTGAGGAGGAAGCAGACTTCTACGGCGCGATGGATGGCGCCAGCAAGTTTGTGCGGGGCGACGCTATCGCCGCCGTGCTGATTATCATCATCAACATCGTGGGCGGCTTCCTGATAGGGCTGCGCAATGGACAGGGCGACGCGATGACCGTGCTGCGCACGTACACTCTGCTGACCGTTGGCGAGGGGCTGGTGGCGCAAATCCCCGCGCTGTTCATCTCCACTGCAGCGGGCATTCTGGTCACGCGCACGGCGACGCAGACGCACATCGGGCAAGACCTGTTTGCTCAGCTCTTCTCACGCGCCCGCCCTGCCTGGATTGTAGCGGGGATGCTCGTGACGATGGCGCTGGTGCCAGGCTTCCCCATCATCCAGCTGTTGCTGCTGGCGGCAGCGCTGGGTGGTCTCGGCTACGCAGTGACGCAGGGCGAGAAGATGCGTACTCGCAAGGCGGAGACCGCTCCCAAACGCCAGCCCACTCCCGAAGCCCCCAAGGGACCAGAAGCCGTGTTGCCCCTGCTCACGGTAGACACTATTGAGCTGGAGCTGGGCTTGGGACTGCTGGGGCTAGTGGACGCCTCCGTCGGCGGCGACCTGGTGGAGCGCATCAACCTGATACGTCGTCAAACCGCGCTGGAGCTGGGCATCGTGCTGCCCTCCGTGCGCATCCGCGATAATCTTCAGCTGAAGAACGAGCAGTATACCATCAAGATTAAGGGCGAGGTGGTAGCGACGGGCGAGGTGCGCCCACAGCATCTGCTGGCAATGGGTGTGGACGACCCGCAACAGATGGAGGCGCTCGGAGGTATTCCCACGCGCGAACCCGCGTTTGGGCTGAGCGCGTACTGGATTCCCGCCAGTCGACGCGACGCCGCCGAGATGCTGGGCTGTACTGTCGTCGAGCCGTCGGCAGTGGTCGCCACGCATCTCACCGAAATCATCAAGGCGCACGCCGCAGACATCCTTTCGCGGCAGGATGTGCAGACGCTACTGGACCATCTCAAAGGGCAAAACGCCGCCGTCGTGCAGGAGCTCATTCCCGACCTGATGAGCGTCGGTGAAGTGCAGAAAGTGCTGCAACATCTGCTACGGGAGCGCATCCCCATCCGCGACCTGAGTACGATTCTGGAGACTCTGGCGGACTACGCGCCGCGCACCAAAGACCCCGACCAGCTGGGAGAGCTGGTGCGTGTGGCTCTCGCTCGCACCATCACGCGGCAGTACGTTTCCAGCAACGGTGTGCTATACGTGATGACGCTGGAGCCCTCTCTGGAGGGACGCCTGCGCGAGTGCGTGCAGCCCACCGCTTCGGGGTTGCAGCTGGCGCTGGACACTGCCTTTGCCAGCGCGTTGCTGCGCGAAATCGGCGCACAGGCGGAGAGCATGGCAGCGATGGGATACCTACCTGTTCTCCTCTGCTCTTCGCAAATACGGTTGCCCCTGCGACGGCTGATACAGCGTTCCCTGCCCTCAGTAGCGTGTCTCGCCTACAATGAGGTAGCAAGCGGAGTCTCTGTCGAGGCTGTGGCAGTGGTTTCCGTACCGATGCTGTCGGCGGCGTCTCAAGCTGCTTGAGAGACTTCCCCATGCCCTCAGAGAAGAGTGAGTGCTACGTGGAGGATTGACTACAGGAGGGAGGAGGCATGGCACAAATCCGTAGATACCAGGCGAAGACCATCACGGAAGCGCTGGCTATGGTGCGCGCAGACCTGGGGCGTGATGCAGTCATCGTGCAGACGCGCAAGGTGAATCAGAGGATACTGGGCGTCTGGAAACGCGAGATGGTGGAGGTATGGGCGTCAGATAACCCTGACCTAGAAAGTCTACGTCGCCCGCCAGCGCCGACCGCCCTGACGGCGACACCTAGCGCGTCTCCAGAGCATTCCTCTCGCATTGAGCAGCTGGAGAACGAGATACGCAACCTGAAAGCGATGATTGCCCAGCTGGCGCAGCAGGGGGTTGCAGTGGTTCCCGAGCGAGCGCCCCGTGAACCTGCAGAGAGCCCGTGGATGTCCCTGCTGCGCCAGGCGGAGGTAGAGGAAGAAGTCGCCTGCGCCCTGCTACAGTCGGTGGCGCAGGATAGCCTGTCTGAAAGCACGTTGCAGTCGCTAATCGCTGCACGACTGGCGACCTCTGGTGGTATCGCCTTGCAGGAGGCACAGCCCAAAGTTGTGATGCTCGTTGGGCCGACGGGGGTAGGGAAGACCACCACCATCGCGAAGCTGGCGGCGCAGTATGCGTTGCTGCAGAGGCGGCGTGTCGGGCTCATCACTATCGATACCTACCGCATCGCGGCAGTGGAGCAACTGCGTACCTACAGCCAGATTATCGATGTGCCCATTCGCGTGGTGTACAGCAGCAACGAGATGCCTGCCGCTCTCAAAGACCTCTCCCAGATGGAGATCGTTTTCGTGGACACGGCGGGGCGCAGCCAGCGCAACAGCATGCAAATCGGCGAGCTCAAAGCCTGCTGCGAGCGCATTCGCGACTGCGAAGTGCATCTGGTGCTGAGCGCCACTACTAAGACGCGCGACCTGTACGACATCGTGGAGCGCTTCTCCGCGATGCCGCTGCACCACGTCATCTGGACGAAGCTGGACGAGAGCACTGCCTTCGGCAACATTCTGAATGTTGCGGTCAGGTATCCTCTGCCTATCTCGTATGTGACCACAGGGCAGCGCGTACCAGAGGATGTGGAGGTAGCGGAGGCGAATAAGCTGGCGTCGCTGGTTGTGGGCGGAGCGGGTGCCTTCGCCCCTGCGGCGACGCCTGCTCTATGAGCGTGACACTCTCCATCATCATTGTCAACTGGAACACGCGAGAGCACCTGCGTGCCTGCTTGCGTTCCCTCTTTGCCTACCCGCCTCATGAGCCGTTCGAGGTGTGGGTGGTAGATAACGCCTCGTCCGACGGCAGCGTGGCGATGGTGCAGACGGAGTTTCCCCAGGTGCGCCTCATCGTGAACGAGACCAACCTCGGCTACGGTCGCGCGAACAATCAGGCGCTACGCCGAGCGTCGGGAGAGTTCGCGCTCATCCTGAACAGCGACATCGAGGCGACCCCGAATGCTCTGCAAGCGCTGATTGACTTCATGCGCCAGCATCCAGAGGCGCAAGCTGCTGGAGGGCAGCTCATCCTGCCCAACGGGAAGATACAGCCCTCCTGCTCCGAGCGGCTCACGTTGTGGGCAGTGTTCTGCGAGCAGAGCCTGCTGGCAAAGGCGTTTCCCCGGTCGCGCCTGTTCGGCGGCTACACGCTCACCTGGTGGAGTTACGACAGCGTGCGCGAGGTGGAACAGGTCGTGGGAGCATGTCTGCTGCTTCGTCGTCAACCTGATGGCTCCTTTCCCCTCTTCGACGAGCGCTACTTCATGTACGCCGAAGATACCGAGCTATGCCATCGCATTCGTCAGGCGGACGGGCGCATCTACTATGTGCCCTATGCACGGTTCAAGCACCATCTGGGCGCCAGCAGCGAGCAGGAAAACGTGCGTACCGAGATGGTGAAGGCGTACAATCGCAGTCGTCTGCTTTTCTTCCGCGAGGTATATGGGGCGTGGAGTGTGCCCGTCTACCGTCTGCTGATTGGCATGGGAGCGCTGTTGCGGTTGACGCTGTGGCTGGGAGCGTGGCTCATTGGGAAACCCTCTCGGGGGCGCGCCGCACGCCACGTCGCTATGTTCTGGGAAGTGTTTCTGGATGCGTGGAGGCGTCCAGCAAACCCCACGCCCTGAGAACCTCCAGCACGTCGGGCTGTTGCCACAGCCACTCTACCTCTATCCACATCCCCTCCACTACTCTGCTGCGGTAAACGCCCGCAGAACCGATGAGCGCCGCCCGATAGACGCCATCCTCGCCCAGCTGGTAGAACTCCGCCTGCTTGCGCTCGGGGTCTACCAGCCAGTACTCGAGCACGCCTGCCGCCTCGTACTCGTAGAACTTTTCACCTCGGTCGCGAGCACGACTTTCCGAGCTGATGACCTCCACGACCAGGTCGGCTGCGCCATCCAGGTAGGTCTCCTTCAGCCGATGCGGATTAGCGTTGGATATGAATAACAAGTCGGGGGCACGGCTGGACTCCCCCAGCTTCATCTGGAAAGGTTCGTGTGCCACCTTTCCCAGCTGCCGAATACGCACGTAAGCGCGCACTATCTCCAGCAGAAAGCCCGCAACGTCCTGATGTTGATAATCGACCGGGCTCATCAGCACAACCTCTCCCTTCACCCATTCCGCGTGGAGGTCTTCCTTCAGCCACTGGTAGAACTGTTCGCAGGTCATTCTCGTTGCAGGCGCTGAGGTCGTCATCG
>JANWXG010000181.1 GCA_025057335.1 bacterium
GTGATTGTGCTCGCTGCCTTCATCGCGCCGATTATCGATATGGGCGGGAACACGGGTAGCCAAACTGCGACCCTAGTCATCCGTGCAATGGCGCTGGGACAGTTGCGCTCCGCTTGGCGCGACTTCCTGCGCGTTGTGAAGCGCGATGTCCCTGTGGCTATCGGGTTGGGAGTGACTATCGCCCTGCTGGAGGCGATACTCGCCTACCTGTCTAAAGGCGTGGGGATGACCGTGTTGCTGATTGTGGGGCTCTCCATGCTCACGGTCACCGCACTGGGCAGCCTGATTGGCATCGCCTTGCCCTTCGTGGCGCGGAGGCTGGGGGCTGACCCCGCTACCCTGAGCAGCCCTGTCATCACGTCGATCATGGACCTGCTCGGTGTGATGGTGTACTTCGGCTATGCCTACCTGTTCTTAAAGCCGTTCTAAGGTGCAGGGGCTGTGCCAAACAGCCCCTTCCTGCCATCTCTTACCGATGAGAGTTTTCGTTGCAGGACGACCGTACTCAGGAAGACAACGGGTTAGTCGTCATGATGATTACTGTGAGTGCGCTTGGAGACCATTCGCTCCGCCCGAGCAAGGACGAGGCATCTCCGCACAGGCTCAGACCGAGATTCTTCGCTCCGCTCAGAATGACAAGAGGCGCACTGACGCACGATACTACCAGCACGAAGGTGCACCTGACGAACTCTTAGCTCGTAGTGAAGCACGTGAGTGCTTCCCCTTGACAAACGGAGTAGACTTCAGCATGACAGAGGGGCTGGAGGGCGAGGCTCCCGCCGAGCCATCTCCTGTCACGCTGAACGGGGCGGAGCATTTCTATCAACAAAACGGATTAGTGCTGCGGTAAAACATCACGGAGGAAGGGTGATGCTGACCATACGCTGCGCTCTTCTCGTAGCAATCCTCTCGTTGCTCGCGGTGGGGCTGCCCGCACAGCACGTCTCTACCAGCTACACGCTCAGCTCCAAATACGTCTCGCGCGGGCTCAACACAGTCAACAACTGGGTACTACAGACCGACGTGAGTCTGCAGCTGGGTAACTTCACTCTGTCCCTCTGGGGAAACATGGAACTCACCAACCACAACGCGCCCCTCTATGTACGGAGCAAACCAGCGGGCACATTCACCGAGTGGAACCTTATCGCGGAGTACGCTACCGCTAGGCGGGGCGTTCAACTGGCGATAGGCTGGATCGAGTATGAGTATCCGGGCACGGGCTGGGAGCGCACGCGCGAGGCTTACGCCAGCCTCAGCTGGGAACGACCGTTCCCCCTCAGCATAGCGCTTTACCAGGACCTGAAGGCGGCGCAGGGAGCCTACCTTACGCTTGGCGGGGAAATCCCGCTGTCTGGTGGGTGGAGCGTCAGGGCGGACGTGGGCTACGGTACCGAGAGGTTCAACGCCTACCACTACGGTAGTCCCGCGGCGTCATGGGTAGACCTGACGGTCGGACTAACGACCCAGGTGGAATTGGGGCGAGGATGGAGTGTGAAGCCCGCGCTCTGGTTCAGCACCCTGCTCGACCGACGGCTGCTTGCTGACGCGCCCAATCGGCAGAACATCTGGATGAGCGTAGAGTTGTCTTACAGCCGGTAGGCGATGCCCCTGCATGGAGGGTTTTGAACAATCCCCTCTCTGCTGCGTCTGTAGTGTCGGTATGCCGAAGAACACTACGGGGAGGAATTAGCCTGTGAAGCGCATCCTTCTATCGCTCGCTCTCTTTGGGATAGTCGCTTCAGCAGGGGGTGGAGAGAGAGGCGTCGCTGCTCAGGAGGAGGACGCGGTACGACGCCTGCCCGCCCCGCCGAAGGGCGTGGTGCAAACGGAACACAAGGTTTCCGTCGACGGCCGAGAACGGTATTTCATCGTGCAGGCACCTTCGGAGCCGAAGGGTAAATTGCCTGTGCTCTTCTTGTTTCACGGAGGCGGTGGGCGGGCGGAGAACATGCTGAGACGCGCGAACTTCGGAGAGCTGGTCGCGCGAGAGAACTTCCTTGCCGTCTACCCGAGCGCGTGGGGCGGCAACTGGAACGACGGACGCGGTGCCCATCGAATCGCCTCGCAACAGCAGGGCGTAGACGACGTGAAATTTGTGCGTACTATCGTGGAGGAGCTGAGCAAGCGGTATTCGGTAGAGCGCTCTCGCCTCTTCGCCGCGGGGCTTTCGAACGGCGCTATGTTCTGTCACTACTTGGCGGCGAGGGCAGCAGACCTCTTCACGGCAGTTGTCCCCATCGTCGGCGGGTTGCCTGAGCCTGTGGCGGCGCGCTTCCAGCCCAGCCACCCCATCTCCCTTTTCGTAATTCAAGGCGACGCTGACCCGCTCATCCCCATTGAGGGCGGATACATCGGGCGTGGTCGCAGAGGGCGTATCGTCGCCACTGAGGAGATGCTTAGGCTGTACCTGAAGCATAACGGCATCACGGGAACGCCTACCGAAGAGCTCCTGCCGGATACCGACCCGAACGATGGCTGTCGCGTGGTGGCGCGTCGTTACCCCCCGGGGAGGGGAGGTGTGAAGGTAGAGTACTGGCTGGTTCGCGGCGGCGGGCACCACCTGCATGGCAGCATGTCTGCCCTGCCCGACCGGCTCTCCGGCAAGACCTGCCGTGACTTCGTGCTGCAAGAAGTGCTCTGGAAGTTCTTCCAGTCTTGCCCACCCCGGGAGAAGGCACGTTGAACTGTTAGGGGTTCCACCTGGTTCAGCGAGAGGTTCATCCTCCAATCCGGCTGTCTCCCCTGTCATGCTGAGCATGGGCGAAGGGGGTTGGAGAGACCCTTCACTGCGCTCAGGGGGTTGGGGGGCGAGGCTCCGTCCGAGCCGTCAGGGTGTCATGCTGAGCAGGGGCGAAGCATCTCTGCACAAGCTCAGACCGAGATTCTTCGCTCCGCTCAGAATGACAAGAGGCGCACTGACGTGTGCGACTATCAGCACGAAGGTGCACTGTTGCGTCCACACACCAATTGCCCTTGGAGGGACGTGCTCCATCGCGTCCACAAGGGTCACGACGGAGCATGACCCTCCAGAGTAGGGATGGAGGGATGCGTTCTGTTGCGTCCACAAAGGTCACGACAGAGCGTGACCCTCCAGGAGTTGGTTTGGAGGGACGCGCTCCGTCGCGTCCACAGGGGTCACGACGGAGCGTGACCCTCCAGTGGCTCCAATTATCTGCAAGGCGAGGCTCCTGCCGAGCCGCTCCCTTGTCATGCTGAGCGTCGGCGAAGCATCTCCAGATAACATCCCAACAGCGGTCGCTCCTCTGTGGCAGGGCATCATCAACCGCGTGGTGAAGATACAAAGGGGACACTCAGAACGGATGACGAGCGCGACTCACAATGAGCATCTTTGACGGCAAGCGGATACCGGCAGAGCAGTGGCACTTCGACTGGGAAGGCATTCGGCGCGGCGATTACAGCGACCGCTACTTCTGGAACGGTATGACCATCCTCACGCAGCTAGCGCGGGAGGGGTATCGTTTTGGGGGGCAATCTGCCCTGCTGGAGGCGCAGGGGGTTACCGAGTACCACCACCTGCAAACGGGCGATGCCTTAGTGGAGATGCAGTGGTTTCCCCGCCGCAAGCCGTTTACGGTCGTGGCAGGGGTAGACGCCGCCATCGCCCTCCTGCAGCAGTGCAGCGGCGAGTGGGAGGGCGACCGCTTCGTGCCCACAGGCGACCAACTGGAGATTCTGGCTGTGCAGGACGGCGACCTCGCGCCCTACGCAGGCAACCCCCTGGAAGTGACCCCCGTGCTGAAGGTGCGGGGACGCTACCGTCACTTCGCCATTCTGGAGACGCCGACGCTGGGCGTGCTCACCCGTGCCAGCCGAATCGCTACCAACACGTATCATTTGCTGCAGGCGGCGCGTGGCAAGCCGGTGCTGTTCTTCCCCGCCCGTTTCGACCTGCCCGCCACACAGGCGGTAGATGGCTACGCCTACTACATTGGCGTGCAGCGCTACAACCTCGACTTCGGCGGTCGTACGGTTCCTTTCGTTTCTACACCCGCCCAAGCTTCTCTCTGGGGGGGACAGGCGGGTGGAACGGTAGCGCACGCGATGATTGCCTGTTTCCTCGGCGACACGACGGAGCTGATGCTGCAGTTCGCTCGCATCCTGCCGCCGAGCGTGCCGCGCATCGCGCTGGTGGACTTCCATAACGATTGCGTGAACACCTCGCTGCAGGTGCTGAGAGCCTTCTTCGAGCGGTATCGGCTGGCGGTAGAGGCGGGCGACTACGAGGGAGCGCAACGCTACCGCCTGTTTGGTGTGCGCCCCGACACAGGGGGCGAGCTCCGCGACCGCAGCCTGCAACACCTGCCCGATGACCCGTCGCTATACGGGGTCAGCCCCGCGCTGATACGCGCCCTGCGAGAAGCGCTGGATACCGCATGGCAGGGATGGAGCCTCTCGGGTGAGTGGCGTGAGCGCGCAGCGGAGTATTGCCGCCAGGTCAAAATCGTAGCCACAGGCGGTTTCAACATACAGCGCATCCGTCAGTTTGAGGAAGAGAGCGTGCCTGTGGACATCTACGGTGTAGGGTCTTCGTTCTTCTCCAACAGCTCCGTCGAGGGCACGATGACCGATTACACCGCCGACGTGGTGCGCGTATGGGTAGACGGTCGCTGGGCGCACATGGCGAAGGAGGGGCGCCGCGCCTGCGACAATCCGAATCTGCAGAAGGTCGGGTGGACGCCATGAGCGAGCACGAGCTGCTCACATCCGAACAGATTCGGGCGCATGTGTTGCGCAACCTGCGTTTCTGGGCGGAGCACGCCGTTGACCACGAAGCGGGCGGCTTCTGGACACACCTGCACCGCGACGGCAGCCGTTACGGCGATGGGCAGAAGTTTCTGGTCATGCAGGCACGCATGACCTATGCGTTCGCGGTCGCCGCGCTGTGGAGCGGGGAGAGCATGTGGAAGGAGCTGGTAGCGCACGGCGTGCAGTTCCTGCAGGAACGGATGCGCGACCCCAAATGCGGAGGCTGGTTCTGGACGGTCTCGCGCGAGGGAGAGCTAACCAACGGCAGCAAGATGGCGTATGGGCACGCCTTTGCGGTGTACGCACTCGCCTACGCGGGGCATGCCCTGCAGGATGACACGTTGCTACACGACGCCGAAGAAGGACTGCACTGGATGCAAGAACATCTGTGGGACACCGACCGGGGTGGCTATGTGCAGTCACTGACGCGCTGCCTCTTCCCACTAGACAACACCAAGCGGCTGGATACGCAGCTGCACAGCATGGAAGCAGCTTCAGCAGTAGCGGCGTTTTGCGGTTCGCCCTTCGCCCGCGAACATCTGCGAGAACTAGCACAGACCGTCGCTACGCGCGCTCCCCATCCGAACGGCAAATGCGCCCGCGAGTGGTTTCTGCCCGACTGGAGTGAGAACGTGG
>JANWXG010000182.1 GCA_025057335.1 bacterium
GCATCATCTTCTGGATTTGCCCGACATGCTCGGTGATATCTTGCCCCTGCTGCGGCGCGATCGAAGACAGGTCTACTCCAAGCGTTTGCGTCATATACGTCATGTAAGAGTCAGTTACTGCCTGGATATCGTAGTTAAACACCTTGAAAATGGCTTCTTCAGCGCGAGCACGGAGGGAAGGCTTCCAGCGGAAATCGCGTTGCAGGTATTTCCTCACCAGTCGCTCGTATAGCGCATAGCTGCCTACATACCACTTCTGAGGCAGGTCTATCACTACATGCCTGTAGCCGATACGCAATCGCTTCTCGAAGTAGCTGGTTCCGAACTGTCCTCCGCTCGCCGCCTCCTGGAAGATGTCGCGGAAGTACTGCGCCTGCGTCTTCTCCAGCGCCTGGCGCAGCTGCTCCAGCCCTATCCCTTGCTTCTGCGCGTAGCGCTCGAAGAACTCGCGCGTGGGCGGGAAGGCGAACTGGAAGTCGTAGAACTCCTTTGCAATGGCATCCGCGACGCGCTCCGCCCAGGGCTGTAGCTGCTTCAAGATGCGCACATCATCTTCAGTGATGCCGACGAACTGCTTGCGCAGATTCAGGTTGGTCTCGTTGATGTGCAAGAAAGCGCACAAGTTTTCCATTGTTGCATTTCACCTCTATCCCGAAGGGTTCCGTAGTTATTATCGGCATAGATACGGGCAGGCTTAGCGAAGGAAGGGCACAGATCACCCTGATGAGGTCAAGGCTCCCGCTAGACCTGTTGGTATTATGCTCTGCGTCCAAACCATGATTTCGCCGGAACCTTCTGCAGCAGACAGGTGTCAGACATAGCGGGAGGGCGGGGCGCTTGCGAGGCGGAGAACCGTTGTGCTATACTGAAACCGTCCCCATCAGACTCTGGCGAAGCAGGGTGTAGCATTGTCTGTGGTGGAAACGGTCTTCAAACCGCTACTGGTAACCCTGAGGGAACTGGATGTAGCATCCACGCTGGTGCTGCTCATAGATGTTCTCGCCGTCACCTACCTACTGTATCGCCTCATCCTCCTGGCGAAGGGCACCCGTGCATGGCAAATCATGTCAGGGCTGTTTCTCTTCTTTCTGCTCATGTATATCAGCGGCAAGCTCGGCTTGACCACGCTCAACTGGCTAATGCGACAGGTGCTTCCTCTGGGACCAGTGGCGCTGGTCATCCTGTTCTATCCCGAGCTGCGACATGCCCTAGAGGAGATGGGGCGTCTCGGTTTCTGGGGGCAGAGCATCAACCCCATCGGACGGGAGAACTTGACGACCGTAGTGAACGAAGTGGTGCGCGCTGCCACTGAGATGGCTCGGCAACGGATAGGGGCACTGATTGTGTTTGAACCTTACCCCGCGCTCGACCACTACGTCTCCCCCGGCGTGCCCATTGACGCCAAAGTGAGCGCTCGTCTTCTGACCTCGCTCTTCTATCCGGGCAACCCGCTGCACGATGGGGCGGTAGTGATTTGCGGAGACCGCATCATTGCCGCGGGGTGCACTTTGCCTCTCACAGAGAACCCGATGGTGGACCAGAATGTGCACATGCGCCATAAGGCGGCTATCGGCGCTTCCGAGCGGGGCGCGGTCGCCCTTGTGGTGTCGGAAGAGACGGGCATTATCTCCGTGGCGTTTTCGGGGCGGCTACAGCGAGGCTTTCGCGAGGAGACCCTGCGAGAGCGCCTGATGGACCTCCTGACGGCACAACCTCCCAAGCAAGCGTTGGAGAGCCTGCGCCAGACGGTGCGCTGGCGCCCCCTGTGGACGCTATGGCGTCGGCAGCAGGGGCAGCAGCAATCGGCGCAGGCGGAGAGGAGGTAGCTCCTCGTGTGGAAAGGGCTCAGAGAGAACATCCCAGAGAAAATCATGGCGTTCAGCAGTGCCCTGCTCATTTGGCTTTATGTGAACGCGGAGAGGAACCCCACTGTCACCCAGCGATATACCGTGGACGTGGAGGTACACCACGTGCAAAACGGATACGAACCCCCCGTCGTGACCCCACCGCAGGTGACTGTGGTGTTGACCGGGGTGCGCAGCAATGTGGAGCAGATTGCCCCGCGCGGGATCCGTGCGATAGTGGATGCCTCTGGCTCTGGAGAGGGGAAGCAGCGGCTGCCTGTACAGCTCAACCTGACCAGAGAAGTGCTACGCGATGTGCAGGTGGAAATTATCCCCCCTACCGTTCAGGTAACCCTGACTAGGCGCATCAGTAAAGAGATGAAGATTGAATGCCTATTTGTCAACACTCCGCCCGAGGGATACGTGTATCTCTCTCCTCTCATCTTCCCAGAAACGGCTTTGGTCTCGGGCCCGCGCGACCGGGTAAACCAGGTGCGTCGGCTGATTGTGAATGCTGTACCTCAGCGCGTGGGGGAGGAGGTGGACGCCGAGCTGCCCATCGTGGCGCTGGATGGGGAGAACCGTCCTATCAGCGGTGGAGTGAGCATTCGGCCCTCCCGTGCGCGTGTAGTGCTCAAGCTGGCGCCCGTCAGCTTGACTAAAACCGTACTAGTGACCCCCGTTTGGAAGGGCACACCAGACCCTAGCGTCGCCATTGAAGAGATTAGCATCGAGCCGCGCACCGTCGTGGTTTCGGGCAAGCCAGAGGCGCTTGCGCGGGTGCACGCTGTAGAAACCGAGCCCATCGATATCGACAACCTAACGGCGGATGTGGTTCGCAGCGTGGCGCTACGGGCGGTGGAGGGGATACAGCCGACGGTTTCTAGCGTGCGCGTCTCTGTGCGCGTGCGCCGACTGCCCGAACGCTCTGAACGTCCCGAGCGTTCGGAGCGCCCAGCGCCGTGAGATGCTATGCGCGTGCTACACCTGTCACGCCCTGCGGCGGGTGGAGTGTTGCGCTTCCTGCAACACGTTGTGCCTCGTCTGGAGCAAGCGGGCGTGGAGTGCGTCGTGGCTTGTCCTGCTGAAATGCACTCCACATTGTCCTCAGTACGCACATTGCACTGGGGAGTAAGTGACCGTCCACGCCCTCTTGCAGACCTTCGCTGTGCCCTGCAAGCGCAGAGCTGGCAGAAAGACTACGACCTGTTCCACGCACATGGATTGCGAGCGGTGAGCGTGCTGGCGCTGACCCCTCCCCTACGCTGGGTGTTCACATTGCACAACTTGCCCCCGATGCATCTGCCCCCCCTTGCGCGCTGGCTGTTGCGCCGCGCCGCGCGCACGGCAGGACGCATCCTCTCGGTCTCACAGGCGGTGCAAGAAGGATGGCTGCGTCACTTTCCCCAGTCTGCCCCGAAGTGTGAGGTGGTGCCGGGGGGCGTAGATGTTCAGATGATACGCTATTCCCCTACTGACCGACGCATTGCCCGCCAGCAATGGGGCTTGCCTGAGGAGGCGCCAGTGGCGCTGTGTGTGGCGCGATTGATGAAGGACAAGGGGGTGGACATACTGTTGCGGGCACTGGCAGAGGCTCCCACGTGGTATGCGCTGATTGTCGGAGAGGGACCGCAGAGGCAAGAACTGGTTCATCTGACTTCTGTGCTGAGAGTGGGGGAGCGCGTGCGGTTTACTGGTTATCTTCCTACGCTGGACGCTGCTTGGGCGGCGTGTGACGTGGCAGTCGTGCCCTCACGGCGGGAGGGGCTGGGGTTGTTCGCTCTCGAAGCGATGGCTGCGCAGAAGCCTGTTGTTGCCTCTCAGACGGGCGGTTTAGCCGAGGTGGTGCTGCCTGAGGAAATGGGCTGGCTGGTACCTCCCGATGACCCAGGGGCGCTGGCAGCGGCGTTGCAAGAGGCTCTTGCCCAGCGCGAACGCTGGAGCGCTATGGGAGAAAGGGGCAAGCAACACGTGCTACAGCATTACACGTGGGAGCACACCGCGCAACGTCTGCTAGAGGTCTACCGCTCACTGGTCAACAGGTAGTACGTGACGAGTAGGGCAGCAATGGTTTTAGCGTCTCGAATCTCCCCTGAGAGCACTAACTCCACCGCGCGCGCAAGAGGAACTGGAACGACTTCGACGCTCTCGTCCTCCTCCGTGCGCTGCGCGGTCTTCTCCAGCCCCTGCGCTAAGAACACGTGCAGTATCTCCTGAGAGTAACCAGGCGCTAAGTACTGGCTGAACAGCGGTCGTAGTGTGCTGGCGCGGTAGCCTGTTTCCTCCTCCAGCTCGCGCGCGGCGCACACGATGGGAGGTTCGTTGGGTTCCAAGGTGCCTGCGGGCACCTCCAGCAGCACCTCGTTCACCGCCAGCCGAAACTGGCGAATCATCAATACTGTCTCCTCGTCCAGCAGAGGTACAATCGCCACAGCGCCGCGATGCTCTACGATTTCGCGCTGCGAAGTCCTGCCGTTGGGCAGGCGGATGGTATCCACGCGCAGGTTTACTACGCGCCCCTCGAAAATCTTCTCTGAACGGATGACCTGCTCTCGCATAGTGTGCACCCTATCTACTCTGTATGGAGGTAGGTGTTGCTGCAAGGTCTGCGGCGTGTGCACCCGCTGCTGCGGCTGCGAGGAAGAACTCCCGATCCTCCAGCATAGTGCGCCCCATCGTGGTGACGGGGACATGTCGCCTGCGCAGCACCTCTAGCCCAGCAGAACCGTCCAGTACGCGTACTAGGTGCCTCGCGGCGATACCGTGCTCCTCTAGCTGCCCGAGTACCTCCCATAGACGTGGCGGATCGAGCTCTGGCACCGGCACGTGGCAGCGGGTTAACACCACCTTGCCGAGCACGGTGAGGGTGTGGTGGCTAACGCGGTAGTGGCGCGGACGCGGGTCGGCGAAACTGATGCGTAAGCAGGCGATGGGAACTCCCCCAAGCGAAGCGACAGCGTTAAGGGCAATTCCCTGGTCAATCCCTGAGAAGCCAAACGCCGTTGCAGTGCCAGTGTTGCCTACCCCTTGCGACACAATCGCGACATCCGCTCCCATCACATGCCGCGCGGCGAGCAGTCCGCTAAAGACGTTCACTGCCTCTAGGTCGCCACCGTATGCCTGACCTACGGTGATGACCCCATGAATGAGCCCCGCCTCGCTCAACGCGGGGACTAATCGGCTGACCCCTAGCGCCAGCGACGCCGAGTCGGTCATGACGTACGCCACGCGGCACCGCCCGCCCCCGTAGTGGTGCAGGGCGGCTGCTACGGGTGCAATTTGGCTGTGTAGACCGCAGCAGACAACAGGCATCCCGTCCAGAGAGGAAGCGCTTTGCAACACCTCGTGATGTGGCGAAGCAGGCTCTTCCACTGCCAACACCGTATGCTGCATGGGCGTGTAGCGCAGACGTACGATGTGTCCGTCCATGGGGGTCGGCTCTAGCGGACGGGTCAGGTTGTGGATGAC
>JANWXG010000183.1 GCA_025057335.1 bacterium
TCAGGTCTAAGTAACCCCCGCGAAGACCCGTAAGAAGTCAGCCGATTGAACGATTTTCCACGTAGCCTAGGCCATGGAAAAGAACGTTAAGAATTTATGAAGATTCTCCTTGCCATGGGGATACCTTTAGCTAGAATCGGTGTTTAGGGCATTAGCTTTTTGTGAAGTATCTCCAAAACCCACTTATTCAACGGAGGTTTCTCTATGCGAAGTACTATCATTTTCCGCAAGCCCAGGGGATTCACCCTGATTGAGCTGCTCGTGGTCATCGCCATTGTGGCGATACTGTCGTCGGTGCTGATGCCCGTCTTTGGGCGTGCTCGAGCCGCTGCGCGCAGCACAGCGTGCGTAAGCAACTTGCGACAGATTGGACAGGCGTTCGCGATGTATGCCCAGGATTGGGAGGGCAACCTGCCAGCGGTGATGCCGTATGTCTCTGTCGCTCCGGTGGGACGAGCGTGGATGCCCGCTCTGCAGCCGTACGTGAGCGACGTACGAATCTGGGTATGCCCGGAGAACACGTTGCCTGTGCCCAGCTACGCTTACAACACGCTCCTGGGCTTCCCACGCCTGATGGGCACGCATTACGGGTATGGCGGAGTCTCTTTGGAGGCGATAACCGTTCCAACGAATACGTTCCTTGCATATGACACGCCGAACCAGCGAGCAGATGCGAACAACCTCAATGGGGCGATGGGGAGTTATATGATATCTGTTCTGCCGGGGCAGCTGGCTGAGCGACATCCGGAATGGGAAGCCGAGTATCGTGAGCGGGTAGCGTGGCAACGTCCCCGTCATCGGGATGGGAACAACATCGTGTTCGCAGATGGTCATGTGCAGTGGGTTCGCCTGTCGATACAACGTCCGTGGAGCCAGAACCAGTTTAACCCGTTCCAAACGTGGTAACAACCGACTTCGCGCCTAGCACCATCCTCCTCCTCTCCTCCCGCAAGGCGCCGGCACCTCCGCCGGCGCCTTTTTCCTACTCAGCGCACCAGCACCACCTGCGCGAAACTCTTGTTGACGGGCAGCCCCGCCAGCCGCGACTGAGCATGGAGAGTGACCAGACTGCCTTTGGGCACGGGGGGAAGGCGAAAGAGGACGCCGCTCTCGTCTGTCATCGCATCCGCACTGCGTCTGCCTGCCTTCGCCTGCAGTGTGAAGACCCCCTCTTTCCCCTCGGGCGTCAGAACGTGCACGATACAGTGGTAGATGAAACCTGTGCGTGGTTTGGCGTGCGTATACAGACGCAGCTCCATCAGTCCGTCACGCTCACGCACCCTGCCGAAGACAAAGTCGCCTGGAGCCTGCAGTTCACGTAGGAAATCCTCCTGGTCGGGTTCGTCCCAGGCAATCTGTTTTCTGGGGGCAAGCTCCTGCACTACAGGCGACTCCAGAAACAGCTCGTTCTGGCGTACGAAGCTACGCAGGAAGCGGGACATCATCAGCATTTGCGAGTGGTGTGCTTGTGTCGCTTCCAGTTTCAACGCCTGCTGCAGGGGCGTCAGGGGCATTTGCTTCCACTGCAGTCCCAAAGGCAGGAGAGCAGCAGGAGGAGTAAGTGGTTCCTCCTCGTGCAGCCCCTGCGGCTGTGGCCAATCTCCGCAGTGTATGAGGTAGTGCCGTAGGGTCACCCGCTGCGCGAAGCCGATGCCCTGCATCCGCAACCGAGCCAGAGCGGTCTGCACGAACAGGGCGGTCGCTGCATGGTCGGGGTGGTCGTCAGAAGAGTGCGTGACATACACGTGGGTGGGCACGGTGCGACGCAGCACCGTTTCCACGTCCCTCAGCACGTTCTGCCCGCAGTAGAGGCTGCCGGGGCGTAGACTGTCGCGGTAGGGGTTGGTATCGGTCTTTGTGTAGTAGGAGCGCAGGCTGTGACGCGGTGTCCAGTGGGATTGCCAGAGGGAATACAATCCTCTATCGGGATAACCGAGAAAAATGACGCGCCAATCCGCCAGTCCCAGCAGGCGCATGGCACGGCGCGCCTCCTGTTGGCGCAGCTCTCCGAACCGAATATACTGCTCCGGGGTGGGGCTGGACTGGCGGTACTGGCGTTCCACCGCGAGGCGAAAACCGTCGCCATTGGTCATGTACACGACCCACACCTGCGCCCCTGCCTGCACCGCCTGCTGGATGACCCCGGCGCATCCGAGCACCTCGTCGTCGGGATGGGGCGCGAAGACCACCACACGGTCCCCTGCATGATGCGGCGTCATTTCGGGGATACTCTCCATCACGGAGGCGGGCACTATCCGAACCTGCTTGTAATAGCTGGCGCTCTTGTCAGCAAAGTACAGACCGCCGGCGAGCCAAAGCAGCCAGAAGAGCCACGTCCACCCACGTCGTTTGCCCACGCGCGAACCGCTCCCCCTTCACAACTGAACCACTGGATGTGGCGGAGAGGGTGGGATTCGAACCCACGAGGCTCATCGCCTGCCGGTTTTCAAGACCGGTGCCTTCAACCACTCGGCCACCTCTCCGCGCTAGGTCGCAACATCTGTGGCGATTTATTGATACCACAAGTTGGAGTTTTCGTCAACTGAGCGAGAGGACAGGGGTAACCCATGGAGGGCGAGCATCTACCGAACCGCGCTTCTGGCGACTCGGCTCGCTAGGAGGCTCGCCCTCCATGTGGTTTGGCGTCCTGCTTTACGTTTCGCTCTCCTCGTATTGCTGGCGCAGGGCAGCGACCACCGACGGGTCGGCGAGCGTGGTGGTATCGCCCAGCGCACGCCCTTCGGCGATGTCGCGCAACAGACGACGCATAATCTTGCCCGAGCGCGTCTTGGGCAGCTCCGACGTGAACAGGATATCGTCGGGGCGAGCGATGGGACCAATCTTCTGCACGACGTGCTCCTTCAGTTCGTCCGCCATCTCGCTGCCCGCTCGGTATCCCTCTTTGAGCGTGACAAAGGCGGCGATGGCCTGCCCCTTGATTTCATGCGACTTGCCGATGACCGCCGCTTCCGCCACCGCAGGGTGGTCAACGAGAGCGGACTCGACCTCCATCGTGCTAATGCGGTGCCCCGCTACGTTCATCACGTCGTCCACGCGCCCTAGCAGCCAGTAGTAACCCTCTTCGTCGCGCTTGCAGCCGTCGCCCGTGAAGTAGATGTTCGGGAATCGGCTCCAGTACTGTTTGACGTAGCGCTCCGGGTCGCCGTAGATGGTGCGCAACATGCCGGGCCAGGGCTTCTTGATGACGAGGTAGCCTCCTGCCCCCAGAGGCACCGACTCGCCCTGCTCGTTGAGCACGTCCGCCTCGATACCGGGGAAGGGGCGGGTGGCAGAGCCAGGCTTGGTGGTGGTGATGCCGGGCAGCGGGGTAATCAGGATGTGCCCTGTCTCGGTCTGCCACCAGGTATCCACAATCGGACAGCGCTGCCCACCGATGTACACGTGGTACCACATCCACGCCTCGGGGTTGATGGGCTCGCCGACACTGCCCAGCAGGCGCAGGCTGGACAGGTCGTGTCGCTGAGGATACTGGGGTCCCCACTTCATGAAGGCGCGGATAGCGGTGGGCGCGGTGTAGAAGATGGTCGCTCGATACTTCTCCACCAACTGCCAGAAGCGGTCACGGTCGGGGTAATCGGGCGCGCCCTCGTACATCAGCACGGTGGCACCGTTGGAGAGCGGACCGTACACCACGTACGAGTGTCCCGTGACCCAACCGATGTCGGCAGTGCACCAGAACACGTCGTCGTCTTTGATGTCGAAGACCCACTTGGTGGTGGCGTACACGCCGGTGAGGTAGCCGCCTGTCGTGTGGGCAATGCCCTTCGGCTTGCCCGTAGACCCCGAGGTGTACAGGATGAACAGCAGGTCTTCGGCGTCCATCGCTTCGGGCTCACAGTGCATGGGGGCGTGTTCCATCAGGCGGTGCCACCAGTGGTCGCGCCCTTCCAGCATGGGCACGTGCGTCGCATCCATCGCGCGGTTCAACACGACCACATGCTGGACGGTGGGGCAGTGCTCCATCGCCTCGTCCGTGGCGCGCTTCAGCTGCACGATATTGCCGCGTCGGTAACCGCCGTCGGCAGTGATGACCACCTTTGCGCCGCAGTCGTTGACGCGCTCGCGTAGCGCCTCCGCGGAGAAGCCGCCGAACACCACCGAGTGCGGTGCACCGATACGGGCGCAAGCCAGCATCGCGATGACCGCCTCGGGCACCATCGGCATGTAGATGACCACGCGGTCGCCCCGATGGACGCCCAGCCGCTTCAGCACATTCGCGAACTTGGTGACCTCGCGGTACAGGTCCCAGTAGGTGAGCACGCGCTCCTCGCCAGGCTCCCCTTCCCAGATAATAGCGGCTTTGTTGCGTCGGGCTGTGCGCAGATGCCGATCGATACAGTTCACAGAAGCGTTGATTTTGCCGCCGATGAACCACTGCGCTCGCGGCGGGTTCCACTCCAGCACTTTGTGCCAGGGTTCAAACCATTCCAGCTCGCTGGCGAAAGATGCCCAGAACGCTTCGGGGTCGCTCGCGGCGCGCTCGTAGACGCTGGGGTCGTTCACGTTCGCCTGTGCGCGGAACGAATCGGGGGGTGGGAACGTTCGGTTCTCCTGCAACAGGGCTTCGATGGCTGCCTGTGCGCGCGTTGCTTCCGCGATGCCGTCGCTCATGTTGCCTCCCTCCTCCACACTCGCGTGACGGTATTTTGATTACCTAGTATTTTACCACAGAAGGCTCGTCTCCCTGCCCAGCTGCACTGTGCTCTCCGCCGCGCGAGAAACAGCGGTCGCCCTTTCAGATGCTGTGAGAGGGATTTGTTCACGTCTTCGCAGGGGGCTGAGAGGAGAATTGGCTCAGGTAGAGCGCCGCGACAACCAGGGCTAACAGAGGGTGCACGTTCCACAGTATCGGAAACAGCAACAGCATCCCCAAACAACCCAAGCAAGTCAGACAGCCTCCTTGCTCTTGTCCATTTGCCGACATCATATTCACCTCCTTCGTACTATCATGACCAGTTTTGTGCAGGAAAGTTGCTGGTAACGGTACGAGAAATATCCTCCCCTGTTGCTCACACGCGCGTCAGCAGGCAAAGAGTGTGCGGGAGAACCAGTGCTTTGTGAAGGCATACATTTCGGATAGAGGCAGGAGTGTCGAGCGACGCGCCGTCACCCTGAGCGCAGCGAAGGGTCTCAGGAAACGCTTCGCCCTCAACTTAGCGTGACAACAGGGATGCCCTTCGCCTGCAGCCCAGCATGGCAGGGGGGGACAGGCGACAACACTTGAGCCAATCTCGTCGCGCTTGGGAACGGGCAAAGGCACGGGAACAGAGCCGCGATGCTGCCAA
>JANWXG010000184.1 GCA_025057335.1 bacterium
CGTCCATCGCGGTCACGACGGAGCATGACCCTTTAGCTCCGTTGCGTTCGTTATGGTCACGACGGAGCGTGACCCTCCAGAAAATCGGAAGGGTGCACTCCGTCACGTCCGCCACCATGGTCGCCGTTTTGGAGGGACGCGCTCCGTCGCGTCCACAAGGGTCACGACGGAGCGTGACCCTCCAGAAAATCGGAAGGGTGCACTCCGTCGCGTCCGCTATCACGGTCACCGTTTGGAGGGACACGCTCCGTCGCGTCCTCTGCAAACGGTCACGACAGAGCATGCCTCCAAAGGATTCACGGCTGGTAGAGCTCTAACCTCCGTGTTGCACGCACCGCAGTATGCATCCCCCAGGCGATTGTACCCTGCCACAGCGCCCTTCGCACACAGGGAGAATCGACACGCGACCGATCGTGATGGCGTTTGCCATGCGCTGTTCAAGCGCTTCACGAGGACGGCTTGCGCGGAGCTTGTAGAGGCTAACTTGTCAGCCTCTCCTGTGGTAGACTGAAAGCGGAATCTGCCCCCAGAGGAGGCGAGGAAGATGGCGCATCCTGCTCCGAGCACGGAGAAACTGCGCATGACCTACGAACAGTACCTGCAATGGAAAGGCGAGGATACCCGCGCCGAGTGGGTAGAGGGGGAGGTCGTCCTCACGATGCCGCCAGGGAACAGGCATCAGGACATCGGCTCTTTTCTGGGCACACTGCTGCGCTTCTTCTTAGACCTGACGGGGTTGGGCGAGGTTCGCCCTGCGCTATACCTGCCCAAACGCCCCGCCTCCCGGGAGCCAGACCTGGTGGTCGTGCTACAGGAGAACCAGCCCAACCTGAGCGAGGACCGCTTCACGGGCGCGCCCGACCTGCTGGTAGAAGTGGTTTCAGAAGACAGCGTGCGACGCGACCGCGTGGAGAAGTTCCTGGACTACGAGCGCGAAGGCGTGCGCGAATACTGGCTAGTCGAATCGCGCCCTGCCCATCACGATGTGGAGGCGTTCGCGCTGGAAGGAGAGACCTACGTGCCGATAGAGGTGGATGAGGAGGGCTGGTTGCAAAGCCGTGTCCTGCCCGGTTTTCGGCTGAAGCCTGCATGGTTCGCAGGAGAGTCGCTACCTGACTCCCTTACCGCGCTCAACAAGATGCTGTCGCCCGAGCTGAGGGCGCAGCTGAAGCGGCGGCTCGGCGCAGAGTAGCCCGGAAGACTACACGACCTTCTCAATAGCCACGCGCAAGCGACGCAGCCCCTCATCGGCTTCCTCTTGCGTTAGGTTAAGCGGGGGCAGCAGGCGCAGCGTCTGTTCGCCCGTCGCGTTGACCACGACACCTTCGTGCAGGGCGATGCGTACGACCTCCCGCGCAAGGGGCACAGCGAGGTCAAAGCCAATCATCATGCCCTTGCCCCGGATGTCAGTCACAGGCAGATGCTCTCGCCAGGAGGCAATCTGCTGACGCAGATACTCGCCCATCACCTGCGCGTTATGCAACATCCCCTCCTCTTCGATAGCCTCTATCGTCGCCAGCGCCGCCGCCGCAGCTAACGGTCCCCCCGCGAAAGTGGAGCCATGGTCGCCCTTCTCCAGCACGTTCGCTGCCGCGCCATGCGCCATACATGCACCGATGGGCAATCCGCCGCCCAGCGCCTTGGCGGCGGTCAGCACGTCGGGCTTCACGCCTACCTGCTGCCACAGGAACCAGGTGCCCGTGCGACCCATGCCTGTTTGCACCTCGTCGAAGAGGAGCAGAGCGCCTACCTCGTCGCAGCGCTCGCGCGCCGCCCGCAGAAACTCCGCGCTGAGAGGATGTATCCCGCTCTCCCCTTGAATGGGCTCCAAGATAACGGCGCACGTGTTTTCGGTTACCGCCTCGCGCAAGGCGGACACATCGTTGCGAGGCACTACCCGCACGCCTGGCACCAGCGGCTCGAACGGCTTCTGGTACTTCGCCTGCGCCGTCACCGACAGCGTGCCGAACAGCCTGCCGTGAAATGCTCCCTCTACCGCGACGATTTCCACAGCGGGCGGCTCCTTGCGCTTCCCCCACTTGCGGGCGATTTTGAGCGCACACTCGTTCGCCTCCGCCCCGCTGTTGCAGAAGAACACCTTCTCCATGCCCGCCACAGTGGTCAGCTTCTCTGCTAGGCGGAACTGCGGTTCAGTGTAGAATAGGTTGCTCACGTGGAGCAGCTGCTCTGCCTGCTCCTGCACGGCGCGCACTACGCGCGGATGACAGTGCCCCACTGCATCTACGGCGATACCGCCCAGCAGGTCGATGTAGTTCCTGCCGTGCTCATCCCACAGCCGCGCCCCGCAGCCCTTCACGAACAACACGGGCTGGCGCGCGTAGGTCGGCATCACGCATCGTTCGTCTATCGCCTTTAGCCTCTCCAGAAGCCCATCGCTCTCCATCTCTCGCGTCTCTCCTACAGGAATGTGCTATCCCTCCCATTCGCCTTTCCTGACAACGGAACCCAGCGCCAGGCGCACGATCACCTTCGCGGTTTCCTCTTCCGCGAACACTACATAGTCTACCCCACAACGATGCAGGTCCGCGATTTTGCTCTCGTCATGCGTGCGTGCCAGCACGGTCAGTCCGGGGTTGATCTGCTTGAGGCGCCGTGCAGCCACCATCACGCTGCTGCTCTCAGGCATGGTCAGAACGGCGATGGTTGCCGTGTGGGGGTTTGCCAGCTCCAGCACTTCCCGTGCCTCGGCGTCGCCGTAGATAGTGGGGATGCCTTGCTGACGCGCGCGCATGATGCCTTCCGGGTCGAGGTCAATCACGACCACAGGCACCTTACGCGCCAGCAGTTGCCGTGCCACCCGACTGCCCACCCTGCCGAAGCCACACACAATCACGTGGTCGCGCATGATGCTCCGCTGCACCTGCACCTCCTCACGCAGCTCGCGAAAGCGTTCGCCTCGTCCAAAGCGCGTTGCCCACCGCGAGATGGCAGGAGACAGCGCGAACAACAGCGGAGACAACAACAGGGAAATCAGGGACGCCATCAGCACCGTGTTATACTGGTCGGCGTTGTACCAGCCCTTCACGCGAGCCATCTCGGCGATAATGAAGGAGAACTCACCGATTTGCGCTAGAGATAATCCCACGGTGACCGCGATGCGGATGGGGAAGCCGATGGCGCGAATCAAACCAGCGATGAGCAACGCCTTGCCAGCGATAATCAAGGCTAGCAGCAGGAGCACCTGCTTCCACGCTGAGGCGAGCACGTGAGGGTCGATGAGCATCCCCAGCGAGACGAAGAAGAAAATCGCAAACACGTCGCGGATAGGTACCACCTCCGCCGCGATTTGACGACTGTACTCCGACTCGCCGATGATGATGCCCGTGAGGAACGCCCCCAGCGCCATCGAGAAACCGAGCGCGTAGGTGCCCAGAGCAGTGACGAAACAGAGGCTGACTGCCAGCAGGATGAACAGTTCCCGCGAGTTCCACTGCACGGCGTAGCGCAACAGCGCAGGGATGAGGCGCGTGGCAAGCAGGGATGCACCACCCAGCACCAGGAACGAGCGGAACACAGTGCCGCCCAGCGCGGAAATACGTTCGGGCGTGAAATCCGCCAGCACGGGAAGCGCGCTCACCAGCACAATGACCGCCAGGTCTTGCGTGATGGCGATGCCCATTGCCAATGTAGAGGCAGTGCTTCCAACGTCTCCTTGCCGCTCGTAAAGGCGTATCATCACCACTGTGCTGCTCATGGCGACGATGCATCCTGCGACGAGGGCGGGAAACCACTCCCATCCCAGTGCAACCATCAGCAGGTAGCCAAAGAGAATCGAAAGCAGGATTTGCGACGTGCCTGCCAGCACCAGTCTCGCGCCAGAGCGCAACAGGTCGCGCAAAGACAGCTCCATCCCCACCACGAACATCATTAGCGCCACGCCGAATTCGGAGACGGTATGCACCGTGCTGGCATCGATGTGCAGGAAGCGGTTCAGCGCCCCTAGGGCGATACCTGAGAAGATATAGCCGATGATAATGGGCAGTCGCAACCGCTGCGCAACAGCTCCTCCCACCAGCGCCGCGACAATCGTCGCACTAATCGCCAAAAATAACGGATGCCCCAATCCCCCCATACTTCCATTTTACAGGAAAACCTCCACAGAGGGAAGGCACGTCCCAAAGGCTCATGCTCCCTGCTCACACCGCTCCCGTCTGTAGCGCAGGCTTTAGCCTACATACGACGCATAGCGAGGCCCCCGCCGAGCCGTCAGGGTGTCATGCCGAGCCTTAGCAAAGCGTCCCAGAGATTCTTCGCTTCGCCCTGAATGGCAGGGGGGATGCACTGACGTGAGCCACCACCAACATGGTGCGCTCTGGTACCCGAGTGTTCCTGACGAGCCCTTCAGATCGCAGTGAAGCACGTGAGTGCCTCCGCCTACCGCAAGCGCACTACCGTGCGCTACGATAGACACGTGCCGAACCTGCAAGATTCTTCGCTTCGCTGGGTGACAAGGAGGGGAGACTAGACGCCTGCTGAGCCATTGCAGCGCACTAAAGTGCGCAATAGGAACGCATCTGCTCGTGGTGCAGGCTTCAGCCTGCATCAGGCGCGAAGAAAACGGACTATCCGAAGATGAAGAATCGACCTCAGGAGGAGAGCAGGCAAAGACGACAAGCCTAATCTTTTCTTAACACGAGGAGTCTTCGAGGCGGGGGATTGCGTCTTGAACAACTAGGAAATACCTAGTATAATCAAGCGGAACCTATACCGAGGCAAGGAGGTGTCTCTGATGAGGCGCAACGGTTTCACGCTCATCGAGCTGCTGGTGGTCATCGCGATTATCGCGATTCTGGCGGCGATCCTCTTCCCCGTCTTTGCTCAGGCGCGCGAGCAGGCACGCAAGACCAACTGCCTCTCCAACACCAAGCAGATTGGTCTGGCGTCGATGATGTACGCGCAGGACTACGATGAGATTCTACCGGAGACGGGCTGGGTCGGTCCGTGCAGCGCTCCGCAGTCGGAGGGCTGTCGCGTCGTGACCGATGGCACCGACCCCTTCTGGAGCGGCGTGTTTGCCTTCCCACTGGCGATTATCCCCTACAAGAAGAACTACCAGATTCTGGTCTGCCCCAGCGACCCAGACAGAGGCGGCTTCAACAAGTTCCGCTCGAACTGCTTTGAGCTGCAGCTACTGGCGGCGGGCATTCCAGGGGCATACCCAGGGATTCGCAACGTCGTCAATGGTATGCGCGAGGTGCTGCCCCTGTCCTATGCGGGCAACTACTACCTCTCGGGAGGCTACTACATCGCCTGGGCAAACTACGACTGCCGCAAGATGCT
>JANWXG010000185.1 GCA_025057335.1 bacterium
CTTCGGGCAGGCTGAAGCCTGCACTACAAGCGCATGGTTGCTTGTCATGCTGAGCCGCAGGCGAAGCATCCCTAAGAGATTCTTCGCTTCGCTCAGAATGACAAAGGGGCGCTCAGGAAGACAAAACAGGTTGGAGGGCGAGGTTCCTGCCGAGCCGTCGCGACAGGGGAGAAAAGCGCCCTAGGGTGCGCTACAACAAACAGGAGGGGCTTGTAGTGAAGCACGTCAGTGCTTCTCACTGGTGTGATGAGAGGAATGCGCACTAAAGTGCACCACTACAAACACAAGGGCTTGTCGTGCAACACGTCAGTGCTTGTCATGGGGGATGAAGCACTGAACAATCGAGAGGAAGATGCGTAAACGTAGCGTAATCGTCTCACTCATCGTGGTTGCCGCAGCACTAGCGGTATGGGCACGAGTGGTGTCGCTGGACGCCGACCCTGACTTTCGCCTCTGCTGGAGCAGCGGCGTGCTCACCGACGAGGGCTTCTACGCGCACAACGCCCGCAACGTCGTGCTGCTGGGACATGCCCGCACCAACGAGTTCAACAACATGGTGCTCAGCCCACTCGTGCACGCGGCGCAAGCGGCGGTGTTTCGCCTCTTCGGCGTAGGCTACCCGCAGGCGAGAGCGATTTCGGTCGTCTGTAGCCTGCTCACATTAGTGGTGCTGTTTGCGGGATTGCGACGTGCTTTTGGCGAGCGAGCTGCGTGGGTGGGCACGCTGGTGCTAGCGTGGGAGCATGCCTACCTGATGTACAACCGCATGGCGCTGCTGGAGACGCCCGCGACGCTGTTTCTCGCACTCTCCTTCTACGCTTGGGTGCGCCGCAGAGAGGGGCTAGCGTGGGCGGCGCTGTCCGGAGTGATGGCGGTCATCGCCTGCAGCATCAAGTCGCTGTGCGTCTTCTTCCTGCCGGCGCCCCTGCTTGCCAGCTGGTGGAGCGGACGCACGGCAGGACGCGATACGCGATGGGAGATGGCGGCGATTGCGAGCGGGATGGCAGTGGCGGGGATGTTGTATGCGGGAGTTTGGTTACTGCCGCACTGGCGCGAGTATCGCCATATGAGTGACTTCTACCTGACCTACCAGATTATGCCTCGCCACCTGATGGACGCATATACCGATGTGCGTCGCGCCCTGCTAAACCACGAGCGGGGGCTGATGGGTTATCTGATAGCGCATATGCCCGTTACCACCCTGCTCGCGCTGGTCACAACCCTGCTCGCCGCCTTCTCTCTGGAAGAGCGGCGTCGGGGAGACGGCGCCCTGCAGTTCTTGCTGCTGTGGGCGTGGCTGGGTATTGCCCTGCTCGCCGTCATCCGCTACGCGCCCAGTCGGTACTATGTGCCCATCTACCCTGCGCTTGCCTGTTTGGGAGCGTTGAGCATCGTGCGCTTGCCAGAGACAATGCGTCTCGTGTGGCGCCCGAGCGCCTGGTGGGCACACTTGCTGCGTACGCTGTTGCTGGGATACGTCATCTACTTTGTCATCGTCTTCGCGTTGCAGACGCCATTCTCGTGGGAGGTCACCAACAACAGTCTGCTACTAGCGTTCCCGCTGGCAGCGGTGATGCAGTGGACGCTCCATCGCGTGTTGGATGATGGGCAGCTTTCCCTAAGATGGTTGTCGCCTGTGGCGCTGCTGGTCATCGCCGGTGCAAACCTCTGGTATTTCTGGGGGTGGTATCAACATCGGGACTACCAGCTACAGCGTCTGGCGGAGCGTGTGGAGCGTCTCCTGCCGCCCGAGGCGGTAGTTGCGGGCAACTGTGCTCCCGCCGTCTGCCTGGGCACACCCGTGCCTACGATGCTGGTGATACCACGCTTGGCAAACTACCCCGCCCCGATTGAGCGATACGGGGTGACCCATATCGTCATGCTGGAGGGCGTTCAGGGCGAATGGTGGTGGAGGAAAGACTATCCCGACCTGTTGCGCCGACGCCATCACCTCCTGCGAGAATGGGTGGGACCTTATGCCATTTCCGTCTACTACGTGCCAGACTGGTTGCGCGAAGTCTACAGGGCACGGCTGAACTCTGAGCGGTTGCCACAGAGACAGGAAGGCGCTCACGGGCAGCGCCGCGTGAAAGGAGGTTCCTGATGCCGTTTACCACGCTCTGTCGCGGTGGAGCCTGGCGCCAGGAGTGTTCTCGCTGGTGGATGCGCCCCGATGCCGAGGACAGAGGGGTCGCCGAGCGATGGTATCTTCCTCACTCCCTGGGTGCGGAATGGCGAGAAGTGTGCGTCCCCCACTGCTGGGAGCGGGAGGGTATCTCCAAGCGCTTTGAGGGACCGGTGTGGTATGTCACGGAGGCGCAAATCCCTGCAGACTGGCAACGCGGCAGGGTCTGGCTACTGCTGGAGGGCGTGAGCTATGCGGCGCGAGTGTGGGTCAACGGCAAGGAGATGGGCACGCATGTGGGCATGTGGGACCGCTTCGCCTGCGACATCACGCATCACCTGAACGGCGGGAAGGCGTTCATCGCTCTGCGTGTCGTGAAACCAGGCGGTGAAACCTATCCTGTGCCCAGCACGCTGTCTGGTTTTCTACCCTACGTGTGGGGCACGTTTGGGGGCATTTGGCAGCCTGCGTGGCTAATCCGCACACCAGAGGCATGGATGGAAGACCTCTACCCCAACGTGGTCGGAAAGGGACACGTGGAAGTAGAAGTCTCCTGTGGTGGTCAGCTGCCCGCCCAGCTGCGCTTCAGCCTGTATCGTCCCGATGGACAGGAGGTGGACAGCCGGGAGGTCTGCTGTGACGAGCGAGCGTATGTGCGCGTCACCCTAGATGACCCCAAACCGCAATGGTGGTCGCCCCAGTCGCCCCATCTGTATCGGCTGGAAGTGGAGATTACCGACCTGCATGGCGATACCTGCCGCGTCTCTCAGCCGTTCGGAATGCGCACAGTGCAGGTGAGGAGCGACACGATTCTGCTGAACGGCGAGCCAGTTTACCCGCGCGGCGTTCTGCACTGGGGATGGTACCCACAGCATCTGGCTCCGTTTCCCACAGAGGACGAGATACGCGCCGAGCTGCAGGCGCTGCGCGAGATGGGCTTCAACCTCGTGAAGTTTTGTCTGTGGGTGCCGCCTTGTCGGTATCTTCACCTGTGTGACCAGATGGGTATGCTGGGCTGGATGGAGCTTCCCATGTGGCTGCCCAGAGTGACCTCAGCGTTCCAGAGGCAGACGCTGGACGAGTATCGGCGCATCGTGCTGCAGCTGCGCGGGCACGCTAGTCTTCTCCTCTGGACGCTGGGATGCGAGCTGTCGGAGAGCGCCAGCGCCCCCTTCCTGGAGAAGCTCTACTGGCTGGTGAAGCGGCTGACCGATAGCCCGCTCGTGCGCGATAACAGCGGCGGAGGCGAGGCGTATCACGGTCTGCTCAGGGAGTACGCCGACTTCTACGACAACCATTTCTACTGTGACCCGCCGTTCTTACGCCCACTGATGGACTACTTCGCGCCGCGAGGACGCGAAAGCCAACCCTGGCTGTTCGGCGAATACTGCGACGTGGACACTTTGCGCGATGTGCCTGCTCTGCTCGAGGCGCACGGCGGCGCACCACCCTGGTGGGCGCAGGAGGACGAGGAGGTGAACCCGCAGGGCGTGCGTCCGAATGTGTATGCGTCCCAGCAGGTACAGCGATTCTCGCAGCGGGGGCTGGAAGCACACCGCAGTGCGTTGCTGTACTCGTCTCTCCAGCAGGGGCTGCTGCATCGCAAGGTCACTATTGAGACCACACGCCTGTATCGTGAGGTCAGCGGCTACGTGGTCACCAGTATCACTGACACGCCCATCGCCACATCGGGCTTGTGGGACGACCTGGGCGAGCTGAAGTGGCGTCCTGAGGAGTTTCGCCGTTTCAATCACGACAGCGTGCTGCTGCTGCAGTTCCACCGTCGGCGCGAATGGGTCAACGGCGGCGACCGTCCCGCTTACGTGGACTGGTGGAACTTCTGGGGCGGACAGACGTTGTACGCCCAGCTGTCGCTCTCACACTATGGACAGACGGAAGACCGGGGCAGGCTCCGCTGGCAGCTGCTGGACGCGGCGGGCGACGTATGGCAGAATGGGGAGTGCGAGACAGAAGAACTGTTCCGCTCAGGCACGCTCTCCCCTGTCGCGACCTTCGAGCTGAACCTGTCCGAAGTAAGCCGCATGGAGCCGCTGACCCTGCGCTGTGAGTTGCAACTAGGGGCAGAGGGGATACAAAACGAATGGGAGCTGTGGTGCTACCCGCCAGTAGACGCGCACGCACTGGGCAAGTGGGCGGTATATGACCCGCAATACCGCTTGCACGGGGCGGAGAAGACGGGCTGGCAACCTCGTCATGTGAGCGAGGAGCAGCTCGCCAGCGAGCGGCGCATTATCGCCTCGCAGTGGCATCCCCGCCTTTTGCAAGCGCTACGTCAGGGGGCGCGAGTCGTGCTGTTTGAGCAACAACACCATGGCTTGCCCGCCGAGGGGATGCCGTTCTGGCGTGAGGCGACGCGTCTGTTTCTGCCCCACCCGCTGTGGCAGTGGTTCCGTCATAAGGGATATACGGGCACGCAATTCCTGGGCTTGACCTGTGATTGCGCGCTCGTCCCAGAGAGGATAGGAGATGTGCTGGGAGACGATGTTCAGATACAACCCGTGCTGCGCCGGGTGGACACGCGCTCGCTGGCAGTGCACGATTACCTAGTGGACATCACAATGGGCGAGGGTAGGATGCTGGCGACCACGCTGCGCCTTGCTGAGGGGCTAGGAAGCGCGCCCTCTGGCATCGCGCAGAACGTGGCAGGGCTGTGGCTGCTGTATTCCATGACGAGGGTTCTGGAACAGGATTAGCCAATGGGGAGGGGACGTCTGTCCTGCCGAGCGGAAGCGAGTATCTTCGCAGACTGAAGCCCGTACCACGAGCGCCTTCACTTGTAGCGCGCCCTTGGCGGGCTGAAGCCTACACTACAAACGCACGGTTGCGACGGAGTGCGACCCTTCGTTGATGTCATGCTGAGCGATAGCGAAGCATCTCAAAACGGCAACGGGGCGAGATTCTTCGTGCGCTCGGGGTCGTAGGAAGCGTACTGCTGTGCGCCACTACCAGCACGGCAGCCTGCGGTGAAGCGCGAGGGGCTTGTCCTTGACAAACAAACTGGTATTGGTCGTGACGGAGCACGACCCTCCAGAGACTATCTGGAGGGATGCGCTCTGTCGCATCCACAGGCGCACGACGGAGCGCAAGCCTCCCCCCGCTCTGGAGGGTGAGGCTCCTACCAAGCTGTCAGCCCCCTCCCAAC
>JANWXG010000186.1 GCA_025057335.1 bacterium
AAGAAGGGGTCGTTGTTTGCCAGCAAACGCGGGAACAGGTTCCTGCTGAAGTCGTAAGGCTGGTCATCGGGCACCAGACGCAACGCATACGGCTCCAGCACATAGATACCAGTGTTCACTGTGTTGGTGAACACCTCGTTGAGAGAAGGCTTCTCCAGGAATTGGCGCACTCTGCCGTCGCTGTCTGTCTCCACAATGCCGAACGGGGTCGGGTCTTCTACCGAGTACAGCAGCATGGTGGCGACGGCGCCCTTGCGCCGATGGAAGGCAACCGCTTCACTCAGGTCGAAATCGGTTACCGCGTCTCCCGAGATGACCAGGAAGGTATCGTGCAGCAGGCTGGCAAACCGCCGCACGCCCCCTGCCGTGCCCATCGGCTCATCCTCAATGGAGTAGTGGATGCGCATTCCCCAACGACTGCCGCCGCCGAAGTAGTCGATAATCTCCCGCGCCCGATACGACAACGTCACAAACACCTGCTGAATACCATGCTTCCGTAACAACCGCAGCGCATGTTCCATCACCGGGCGGTCGAACAGCGGCACCATCGGTTTGGGAGTGTGCGCAGTCAGCGGGCGCAGGCGAGTACCCTGCCCTCCCGCAAGGATTACTGCTTGCATCGTGACTCTCCTCCGTGATAGTATCTCCTGCTCCGTAGCAGGGCATGTGATAAGCGAACCATCAGGCATTATCGGCATCTGTTAAGAAATCTTAAGGGGATTCTGAGGTTCTGTACGAAGAACCAGTCGAAAAAGATGCTTCAGCGGTGTGCATGATGTCCTGCGAAGGACAAAACGGCGAAGCGGCGCAGGCTACCAGAGGCTGAATCCCAGCACATGTAGCACTGCCCACACCGTGAGCATCCCCGCTGCAATCTGCAGGATGCCCATGTTCCAGATTCTCTCGCGCAGGGAGAGGGGACGGTAGCCCTGCATCTGGTAGCGGTGTAGCAGCTGTTTGCCTACTTCGATCCCGTTGCGCAGCTGCTTTTCGCTGGGGGGGCGTGTTGTAAACAACGCCTGCAGCAGGTTGCCTACAGGGCGCCACACGAGGATCGTGGTCACCAGCGCAAGCAGGAGCGTCAGGTCCTGATACACGCCCGTGTTCACGTTCGCCAGGGTGAGAAAAACCAGTGCGCCAGCCGCCAGGTTGGTGCCGCAGCGGGGGTGCACGCGGGGCATCCGTCGCACGAACTGCGGCTCCAGCGGCTCGCCCTGCTCGATAGCGTGTACTGTCATGTGTTCTGCTGCATGGATACCCGCAATCGGCGACAGACGGACGAAGAGCAAGAACAGCACAATCGGCATCGCGCGCAACGCCATGCCCACCCAGTCCAGCCAGTATAGCAGTGAAGACGGAGGAGAGAGCAACAGCGCATACAACGGCAGACCTGTCTGCTGCTGTACCCAGCGTGAACCCGAGTATACCAGCACTATCGCCGCCAGATTCAGGGTCATCAGCAGTACGCCCGTGAGGAACAAGCCGAGGTCGCCTGCGCCAGCGCGTACGCCACCCCCCGTCAGGTAAACTCCCAGCGGTGTCGCCATCCCCCCGATGAGCGGCGGGCGTACCGTATTACACGTCAGCGCCAGCACGTCCGACCGTAGCACCATGCCCAGATAGTCGCCGTCCTGCGAGACGACAGGGAGAGCGGAAAAGCCATACTGCTGCATAATTTGTAAAGCGTGCGTGGTGGGAGTGAAAGGCAGGACAGATGCCACCTCACGCGTTATCGCCGCGCTCACGGGAAGACACTGCTGCTGATGCGGGTCACCCTGCTGCATCACGCGCGCGATGTCCGACTCGGCAACCACGCCAACGAGCTTGCCATCCTGCAGGACGGGTAACGTGCTGGTGCGTGATGCTCGCGCCAGAGCAATCGCCCTCGCTAGAGAGTCTTCTGGCGACAGCACGGGCACGCTGGTCATGTATCGCTCCACGGGCAGGTTCCAGAGCGTCATCGGCATCAACCCCACCTAAAAGCATACCCCAAAACCGAAGGGCAAAGATACAGGTGAGAACAGCCTGTGAGGGCAGTTGGCTTCCTCCCTTTCTCACAGCCGAAAGGATACTGGCGACACGACGTGTTCAGGGCGAAAGGATGAACAGGATCCAGCGAGGCTGCTCCAGCCTCTCCACCACGCGCGCAGGCGAGACTTCTGGCACGGGATAGAAGCCTCCAGTCACCGGGTCGTACGGGGCGCGTCGGCGCGCTTTCCATGCCTGCGCCAGCTGCTGCATCTGCCTGCGCTCTGTGACGAAGTACGACTGGAACACGAACTGCGCTGCCTGGTTGTAATGGTCTACCCAGCCTCGCAACCTCTCACCATCAGGTGGTCCACCCACGTTGGGTGTCAGTAGAACAAACACAGGTTCCACCTTCTCCAGCACCTGGCGAGTGGCAGCCATATTCGCTACCTGCTGGTTCACAGTGAGCTTGTTCTGTCCCTGTCCCAGCTCCACAGGTACTTGCACCAGCGGAGTCTCCGGGAGCCACACCCAAATGTGATGGGTATACCACGCCGCCCGCCAGGGCACATCGCTAATGCCGACAGCAGGCATCGGAAACTGATTGGTGCCGCGCTGCTTCAGCTCGGATACCACCCGGTCTAGTCGTTGCGAAAGCACATTGAACGCTACCAGCTCCTCGCGCACCTCTTTGGGCTCGCGGAACACGAACGACAGCAGCAGAGGCACCAGTAGCACCAGAGCTACCCCAGAGATAGCCCACCGCCACGCGCGCACCGCGTTCTCTGACAACGCTTGCAGCAAGTCCTCCAGACTGCCTATCGCCAGGATGCTGAAGACGAAGGCGAAGCAGTAGAGCGCCAGCACGTTGGCGCCAGGCACTCCGAAGGAACATCCCACCAGCACCAGCGCCGCCGTCCACCACACCATGTTGCGCCACAACGCCAGCGAACGCCGACGCAAGGGCAGAAACAGCCCCGCAAACGCCAGCGCCATCGGTATCGGATGGGGAAACGTCAACAGCGTGCCGATGCCGTTGCGCATGTTGCGCGTCCACTTGCCCACAATCTGCTGAGCGTTCTCCAAAAACAGCGACGTCACGCTCGGGGGACGCTTGCCCTCTTCATATGAGCGATACAGGGAGTAGCCGGGGTAGGGCTTTGTCGCCATCGCCACCTCGTACACGCGCAGGTTGAAAAACGGGTTGCCGAACAGGCGCGCATTGCGCACCCAGTAGGGCAGGCTGATGAGCACGAAGCCGAGAAGAAACAGGGCAACATGTCTGGCGCGTCGCTCGGGGTTGGTTACCAGCAGGTATACCGTCGCCGGGAGGAGCAGCAGCCACAGCGAAATCTGCGTGAGATAGGCAAGCCCAGCAACGACGCCTGCCCAGAAGCTGCGGCGCGGGCGTCGCTCCGACCATGCCTCTACGACCTGTCCCGTATCGGCGTCGGTCTCCTCGTAGCTGGGGCGATACAGCAGATAGCAGGCTGCCAGCAGCAGGAACCCCGCCATCGCCGCAGGCAGTCCAGAGGTTGCCAGCGCGGCAAGCGATACCTCTGCAAACAGTAGTAGCGCCGCCGCCCAGAAACCGACGCGCGCACTGAACAGCCGACTCCCCACAAAATAGACCAGTATCAGGCTCAACACAAACCAGAGGATCGACCCCAGGATGAGCGTGCTGTCCTGCGTGCCGCGAAAACCGATAAGCAGGGCGAGGAAGAAGGGATAAAGCGGACCGTGCTCCAGGTCATATGCCTTGCGTACATCTTTCCAGAAATATAGACCGAACGGTACGATATTGTTTGTGACGAAACCGCGTCCCTTCGACATGTTGTAGGCGATTTGACCGTAGTCCATCGCCTCGTCGGTCGGACCTGTCACGCGCACGCGGTAGAATAAGCCGATAACCAGTAAGGTTATCCCTAGCGAAACCAGCCAGATGACCGCTAGCTTCACCACGCCAGTCACTCTGGCTTCGGCAGTGCTGCGAGGCGCATCTACTACCATCCGTGTACGGCTCCCCCCTGCTTGCTGACTTGCTGTTCGTAGTTGATTCTTGTCATGAGGAGAGGAATCCTCTAGAGAGGCTTTTCTACAAATCTTCCAGTCAATATCACCAGGCGGAGGAAGCAGAGCATCACTCTCCCCCTACCTGCGCCAACTCCGAAACGGAGCGTTCCGCCTCGCGCTGTGTCCAGTAACGAATTTGCGATGTCTTCTCGGATGCCCACCATACCTGCCTGCGCAGGTTTGCCAAATCCGCGCAGGCGGAGCTTTTCCCTTCATTGCCCCCGATTTCAATCGGGGAGAAAGCTGCACGCGACGCCTACCTCTGCTGAGCAAGCTATGCGACGAGACAGCCTATCCTCTAAACGTCACCATGACCCTGCGCGCTTGAGCCAGCTCTTGCAACTCCATCAGGTAGTACCTTAAAATAGAAACACCTTCGGGAAGAGGAGCGCAGGCTTGCTCCCGTGCGCTGTCGCAAACGAGGGCCACTGCCCCTCGTGCAATACGTGAGTACTCCCCCGCTCCCTCTGGAAGGAGAAAAGGGAGAGCAAGGGCTGCTTGTTGCCGAAGTGTGACCAACTTTTTGTATTTCAATCGCCCGCGTCATGGAACACTGCGCAGGGATTGTGTTCTCGACCGAACATCGGTATCTCGCGGGCTCCAAGGAGTGTTGGCGATGCTCAGTTGGGCGAAAATCCGTTTCACGGCTCAGGCTCCCTCTATCCCTATCGCGCGCGTGGGCGAGAGGGAAGCCGTCGAGGAGGTCGCGCGCGAGCGCGGCGTGACCCTGCGTTCGGTACTTATCGGAAGTATCCTCATCCCCGTGAACACCTACTGGATCATTCAGGTAGAAGGTATCTGGCACCGCAACCACGCTACCGCGATGTCCCTGTTCTGGAACACCGTCTTCTGCCTGATGATTCTCATCCTGGTTAACGTGCTCTTCCTGAAGCGATTTCTCCCTCGCTATGCGTTCACGCAGGGCGAGCTCATCGTCATCTACGTGATGATTACCATCGCCTCGGCGCTGGCGGGGCACGACACCCTGCAACTGGGCATCCCCGCGCTGTCCATGCCCTTTTGGGGCGCAAACGAGAGCAACGGCTGGAACCAGCTGTTCAATCACTACTTTCCCAAATGGCTGACCGTGCAGGACAGGGAGTTTCTGCGCCCTTACTATGAGGGGCACAGCACGCTGTATATCGAGGGGCGCATCTTCGTGTGGCTCCGCCCCGTGCTCATCTGGAGTCTCTTCATCGGCGTGATGGGGCTGGTCATGGTCT